>JBHIBW010000022.1:0-15650 GCA_046759265.1 Thermoplasmata archaeon | reverse complement strand
CCGGGAGGGCGATCATGGTCTGCTGGCATTTGAGACAGATATAGGTCTTCTCGGTCGCCACGCCCCTTCCCGCTGCGCTACCCACGCCCCTCCAAAAAAGGGTTTCGTCGAGGAGATCCCGCCCTCGTTTAGGCGCTATCCCAGTACTGGCGGGTCGTGATGAAGTGCAACTTCGCATCGAGGAGGTCCTGGTAGAACTCCTCGTCCTCGTCCTGCATCCTCGCGAGGATTCGGCTGGCCGTCTGGGGACCGATGCCGTAGACCGAGAGGGCCACGACAGCCCGTCGCCCGTAGGACAGCACCATGTCGGCCGACTGCCGGGTTCGGGTGAGAACCTTCACCTCCTCCTCGCTCAAGGGTTCCCGTGCCATCTTCTTCCGGAGCGCCCCCCGGATGAAATCCGTTGACCACTGAACCAGGCCAAGGAGGCCCGTGCCGCACTCCCGACAGGCCGGTTTCTCCCCCAGTTCCTTGATCATGCGCCCCTCTTGGAGATTCCCGCACTCCATGCAGAGGAGATTGACCAATTCGTGGTCCAGGTAGGCTCGCATCCGTTGGAGGTTGTCCTCCCCCTCCGGGACCAGAAGGTCCGGATGTTCGACGTAGCGTCGAATCATGGGATAGCCCAGCGGGCTTGGTCGGTCGCCCTTGTGGGTCTCGACCACGACGCTCCCCTCGGCAAGGCGGTGGTAGAAATCTCTGACCCCCTGCAAGTCGAGGTGATCGGCCGTCACCTCCCGGATCGCCTCGTCGCGGATCGGGCTGTCCCGGAATCGCAGAGGGAGGTTCTGCAATTCCTCCGCCTTTAGGAAGAGGCCTCGCTGCAAGGCGCCAAACCGTTCGGCAATGAACTTCAGGTAGTAGCCAAGGGCGGTTCTCTCATGAAGGACCACGTCGAGGGTGGCGCTCACGTCCTTGGGGGGAAGACGGAGCAGCCTGTCGGCCAAGGCGTCCAGGTCTAGCTCCCTGACGTCGGAGGTCAACTCCAGCAAGATTCGATACCCGTCATACCACCAGAATCGGAGCAAGTTGTCCTGCGACAACACCTCCTCGATGAGCTCGCCCAGCGTGCTGTTGATCCGCTCGCCCAGGTGGGTGTGGAAGATGACGTAGCGCTCGAAACCCTCCACCAGGACCCGGGCCGCCGTCGGGACCGGCGTGCCGGCCTTTCGCTGCGCCTGGACCCCTTTCAGGACCTTCTGGATCGCCGGCCGCTCCACGGGCCACTCCTTGCGTAGGCGAACCGACAAGGCCTCCGGATCGTCCCGCTCGAGCCCGTCACCCACCCCACCCCGCAAGCGGCCGACGTCCTGAGCCACCTCAAAGGGAATGGGGAGGAGCTCCCCATCCCACCGGGCCACCAGGGCCCGCGGGTCTCCGACGGGGTTCACGTACACGAACCCGTCCTCCGCGATCTTCTCCATGGTCCAGGCCCTCCCTTTCACCACGAAATTGAGGCCGACCCGGGCCTTCTTCGCCATGAATTCGTCGCCGAGAAGACCCACTCGCTGATGTGTGGTCAGGTCGACCACAGGCCAGAGCCTCTCGTCGGGAATGGTGGAGAGGTTCTCGAAGTAGTAGCGCCGCCCCCTTCCCGTCACCACCCACTCGTCTTCCTCCCGAATGATGCGGAGCTCCTGAAGGAGGTCGAGCACGGACTCGATTGCTTCGTCCGGGACGGAGTTGTAGGGATCCGAGCCGCGCACAATCGTTCGGGCCTCCGACAGGCTTCCACGTCCCCCCTCGTCGAGGAAGGTCCCCACGAGCTGGTGAGCCAGGACATCCAGCGGGGCCTGGGGGATGGGGATCGGCTCCACCCGACCCTCATGGGCTCGCTCGACGATGGCGACCGACTCCAGGACTTCCTCGGGGGAGAGGGCCAGGATCACGCCCTCGGAGGTCCGGTCCAGCGCGTGACCCGACCGTCCCACCCGCTGCACCAGGCTCGAGACCTGGCGCGGGGACATGTACTGGATCACGAAGTCAACGGCCCCGATGTCGATGCCCAGTTCCAGGGTCGAGGTGCAGACGAGCCCCTTCAGCTTGCCGGCCTTGAACTCGTCCTCCGTTCGCGTCCGTTCCTCGCGCGGGAGGGAACCGTGATGGACCGCGAGTCCGGGCAGGAAGAGATTGAACTTGGCGACAAGGGCTTCGGCGTTGGCCCGGCTGTTGACGAAGATGAGGCTGGCCTCGTGCTCCTCGATCTGTTCGGCCATCCGGTTGGCCACGGCCGCCTGTTCGGGCGAGGTGTAGAGGAGACGGGCCAGCTCGTAATCGTCCTCCAGGGGCTCGGGGTGCTCGACGTAGTACCGGACCTCCTTGTCGGCCTCCACGTTGAGGACGCGGGTGGGCGTCCCGGAACCGGCCAGGAAGCGCCCCATCTCCTCGGGGTTTCCCACCGTGGCCGAGAGCCCAATCACCTGGAACCCATCCGCGAGGCGGCGAAGGCGTTCCAACCCCACGGCCAGCTGGACGCCCCGTCGGTTGCCCGCGAGTTGGTGGAGCTCGTCCACGACCACCCATCGCACGTCCTCCAGGTGGCGTCGCATCAGCTTCCCCGGGAGGATGGCTTGGAGGCTCTCCGGCGTGGTGATTAGCATGTCCGGGGGCTTTACGGCCTGCTTCCGACGTTCCTTCGTGGGCGTGTCGCCATGCCGTACCTCGACGTCGAAGTCCAGCGTGTCGGCCCAGTCCTCGATCCGGCGCAGCATGTCCCGATTCAGGGCGCGGAGGGGCGTGATGTACACGAGGGAGATGCCCTCCGCCTTCTCCTTCTGGAGCAGATCAAAGATGGGCAGGAGGACGGCCTCGGTCTTCCCACTCCCCGTCGGGGCGATGAGGAGCACATTTTCCCCTGCGAGTATCTCCGGAATCGCGACTTCTTGGGGAGGCGTGGGGGTGTGCAGGCCCCTTGCTTCCAGGGCACGCTGGAGGTCCTCCGATAACGCCCTAAAAGTACCGAGACTCACGTCAAAGCTACGCGAGGAGGCTATTTGAAGCCTGGCGGGTTTCTGGGAGCTGGCGACCATGGAGGACTGGGAGGAGGAGCTCCGGCAGAAGCTCAGACAGGATGAGCCCGAAGCCCCTCCGGACGTGCCTTCCGCCGCCGTGGCTCTCCTCCTTCGATGGGAACAGGACCCTGAGGGGCTCTTGATTCACCGCATCGAGCGGGAAGGCGATCCGTGGTCGGGCCAGATTGCCTTGCCGGGCGGCATGCACCATCGCCGGGATGGGTCTCCCATGGAAACCGCACGCCGGGAGACGGAGGAGGAGGTGGCGCTTGACGTGACCGGCAGTTTCGCCTTCCTGGGACGGTTGCCCCGGGTCCGCCCCGCAAACGTCTCGCATCTCACGGTCTTCCCGTACGTCTTCTCCTCGAGGGAGGAGGTCTCCCCCCGCCCGGGGCCCGAGGTACAGGCGATCTTCTGGGCCTCGCTTCCGGCCCTCCATTCCTCTCGGACGACCGAGACGGTGCATGCCAGCGGCCGCGAGTTCCGGGTCCCCGCGTACCTGTTCGAAGGCCACGTCGTCTGGGGCCTGACGTATCGAATCCTGACAACGCTTTTCGATCTGCGGCTCGGGTTCCTCTAGACGCCGCCGATCACCTACGGGGTCTCCGCCGAGACTTCGACCCCGAGGTGCGCGAGGAGCTTGGCGTGGCCCTCGTCGTCCATCCACGGCACGCGGAGGTACTCCCGAATCTCGGCCTCCGTGAGGCCAATGCGTCGGGCTTCATCGACGGCCACCTGATACGCCTCGATTTCCGTGGGGCGATCGTGGTACCCGACGCCCTCGGGGAACAGCTCCTTCCCCTCCTGCCACTGGCGTACGTGGACGAGTTCGTGAACGACGTCCAGGTAGATGTCCCGCTCGTCCCCCTCCTTGAGATAGTGCGCGCTCACCAGGATGTGGCCGTCCTGGTCGTTCACGGCCATGTACCCCCAGCGCGACGAGAAGAACTCGACCCGGAGCCCCTCCAAGGTCTCCTTGGTCTCTGAGCCGAAGATGCCGACGACGGCCTCGACTTTGTCGAACCCCCGGAAGAAGTCGCGGAAGGGGTGGAGCGAGATGGGCGCGTCCCGGCGGATCGTTACGCCTTCCATGGGGCGCCGAAGCCGCCCGAGGTTTTGGCTTTGTGGGGTTACCCGGCCACCGTGGGTCCGGCGACCTCGAATCCGATCGCCCAGTCAAGGAGCGGAATCAGACGGTCCCGGAGTTCTCGTCCGTGGGGGGTCAGTCGATACTGCACCCTCCGACGCGCATCCAGCACCTCCTCTCGTTCCACAACGCCGAGGGCCACCAGCTCCTTCAGCCGGTCTGTGAGGGTCCGTGAGCTGATGAAGCGGAGGTCCGCGAGGAGCTCGCTGAAGCGGGCGACCTTCTCGTTGCCCAGAACCGCGATGACAAACAAGGTCCACTTCTTCCCCAGGACGGTCATGACGCGATCGAGGGGGTAGATGCAGTACTCGGTCTCGCCGTCACGCACAACACAGACGTCGTCCAGTTCGACCTTTCGCGGCGCCACACGACTCGGAAGCGACTTCATGGGTTCCCCGATGGAACAGGGAGCGGAGGATATTAAGAGCGCCACGATGCGCTCGGGATTCGCTGAATCCTGCGACCGAAACGCATTAGGCCAGGGGCAGGTTGCTGGCTCGGGGGGAGAAGAATCGTTAGTGTCCTGCAGATCGCCGCGGTCTTCCACGTTTTCTTTGGCGTCCTTTGGGTCGGCGCGAGCCTGTACATCGACGTGGCCTGGTATCGACCATGGAGAAGCACGCGCACAGTGGGGGAGCTGAAGCTTTGGCAGCGCATCCTGCATTCGACTGGCCCCTTCGCCGGGATCTCGGCCATCCTCGTCATCATCACCGGCTTCATCTACATGTTCGCGAAGTACGGGACGGACTTCGGCCTCATCTGGGCGAGTCCGAGTGGCCGCCTCGTCATCATCTCGATTGTCTTGGTCGCCATCGCCTTCGTCTACTCCCTCGCTGTCACCAACCGCCTTTCAGTCCGCCTCGCGCGGATGGAGCTCTCCGAGGACCCTCAGGACGCCCTTCAATCGGAGACCCGGGCCCTGATGATTAGCCTGATGCGGGCCTCGGCGGTCGGGACCACCATCATCGTGGCGGTGCTCATCCTCATGGTCCTCGCTGCCACAGGCGGCGTATGACGGTTGGACCCACCTCTGCGGACGGGACGGACCGACGACGGTTCGATATCCTCAAATAGACCCGAGTCCGTGGCTCGTCGGAGTCGTCTCTTCGGGGGAGGAGATTGCGTTTCTCGATCCGTCGAGGGGCGACCATCTGAATCTCAGAAAAGGAGGAAGGAAGTTGGGAACACTTGCACAACGACTCGCCGAACAGGTGGTCAAGAAGACCCTGGCGCTGCGGGAAGGGGAAGAGTACTACATCTTCACCTGGCAGCACACGATACCTTTTGCCGACGCGCTGTTCGTCGAGGCATCGAAAGCGGGAGCTCACGCCCACGTCGAGCTCATCACCGATGAGAGCTACCGACGGTACCTTAGCGAGGTCCCCGAGGAGTTCATCCGCCAGCCGTCGCCGCTGTCTCTCAAGGCTTACGACTCGCTCGATGCGATGACCTACCTGGGAGGACCCGAAGACCCGGCCATCTTTGACGACATGCCGCCCGAGAAGATGAGCGCGATGAGCGAGGCCGAGAAGCCACTCACCGACAAGTCCCTCGAGCGCAAGATTCGAGGGGCTGGCATCGACGTCGGTCAGGTGACACCTCAGCGCGCCGAGAAGTACGGCGTCGACTTCGAGGCCTGGTCCGCCTCGGTCAACGAGGCGCTGGAGTCCGACCTCGGCGAGATCTCAAAGCGGGGTAACGATCTGGTCAGCCGTCTGGAGAGCGCGACCGAGGCGCGGGTCACCGCGAAGAACGGCACCGACCTGCGGTTCGAAGTGGGCGGGAGAAAGGCCTTGCTGGCCGACGGGATCGTGGACGCACAGGACATCAAGAAGGGCGCCCTCTTTGCGAACCTGCCTGCAGGAGAGGTCTCGATCGCCCCGCGTGAGACGACGGCGAACGGCCTTGTGGTCTTCGACCGCCTCGCGCTATGGGGAAAGGTGCTGACGAACGTCCAGTGGGAGTTCCATGACGGCCGCATTAAGGGCTATGCCGTGGGCGCCAACCAGGACATTTGGGACCGGTTCTATGGATCCGCGACGGGCGACAAGGATCGGATCGGATCCCTCTCCCTCGGTCTCAACCCACGGGGGAGACCCTTGGACATCAACCTGACGGACCACTTCCTCGCCGGCTCCGTTGGCATCGGCATCGGGGCCAACGAATACCTCGGCGGCGCGAACGAGTCGACCTTCGAGTGGAGCGGCAACATTCTCGGGGCCACCGTCGAGCTGGACGGGACCGAGATTGTGGCTAACGGCAAGCTCGTCTGAGGCCACCCCTCACGATCCTCCTCCTGCGGCAGCCAGAGGCCGGAGCCGCCGTCCCCAAGGGACTAAATCCCGAGGCCGGTTGGGGGTCTTCCGTTGCCGAGGCCGCCGGAGCATCGGATTCATGACCGGGGGGGCTGGCCCGATGCCGGCCCCATCGATCGGGCTGAGCATGAGCTCGCGCCTTGGGAGCAGGAGGTCCGCGCCCTCTACCGCCTCCTGAAGGAGGGGGGCCTGGTGACGACGGACGAACTTCGTCGGGGCATCGAAGGCCTGAGCCAGGAGGAGTACGAGACCCTGGGGTACTTTGAGCGCTGGGTCCGGTCCCTCGAGGCCATTCTCGTCGAGAAGGGAACCTTGACGCGAGACGAGCTCGAGGCTCACGGGGAGGAGGGATGAGAGGATGACCCCGAAGTTCACGCCGGGATCTCGCGTCCGCGTTCGTGCTGGCTCTCCTCCAGGACACTTTCGGACACCCGTGTACATCCAGGGGAAGGTCGGCCGTATTGAGAGGATCCATGGCGCGTTCCGCAACCCGGAGTCCCTGGCCCACGGGGGGGACGGTCTCCCAAGGCGTACCCTGTACTTGGTGGGGTTCGGCATGGACGACGTGTGGGGGGACAGGACGCTCGAACGGCAGCGGGTCTTCGTGGATTTGTACGAGCACTGGTTGGAACCGGCAGCGGGATCCGAGGATGACTGAAGACGAACGAGCGGCCCGGCGGGCGCGCGCCCTCGTCTCGCTCCTCGTGGAAAAGGGAGTCATCACGGAGGAGGCCTTGGCGCGCGCGCAGGAGGAGATGGCCACGTGGACTCCCGTCGTCGGGGCTCGCGCGGTGGCGAAGTCGTGGGTGGATCCAGCCTTCCGCAACCGTCTCATGCAGGATGCAAACGCGGCCTTCGGCGAACTCGGCGTCACGGACGAGCTTCCCGACCGCCTCGTTGCTCTGGCCAACACGCCCCGGGTCCACAACGTCGTCGTGTGCACCCTCTGCTCGTGTTACCCGTCCCGCGTCCTTGGCCCTGCCCCCGCGTGGTACAAGAGTCTGAACTACCGCGCCCGGACCGTGCGCGAGCCCCGCGTCGTCCTCGAGGAGTTCGGCGTCACCTTGGACCCGCAGGTCGAGGTCCGCGTCTACGACAGCACCGCGGACGTGCGCTATCTCGTCGTGCCCTTGCGGCCTGAGGGGACGGAAGCTCTGGACGAAGTCACACTCTCCGGCCTTGTCACTCGAGATAGCATGGTAGGTGTCGGCCTTCCCGGGGCCGGCGATCATTGAGGCATTGGAAGCGCAACGCCCACATCGGGGTGAGAGATCGTGGGACCCTCGAGGTGGGGAGGCTCCGCGCCCCTAGATCCCCTCGGGGCGCTCCCGGCCGAAACTCCAGAGTCGGCCGCCCTGGCTGATCACCAGGGCCCCGCAGGCCTTGCACTGAAGGTAGGTGGTGCTGCCCCCGCTTCCGAGGGTTTCCCACTCGACGTGCTCACAGTCCACGGGCAGGGTCGCCGGCGGCTGCTGCTGGCCCGAAGCGGCGCCCCCAGAAGAGGCCGAGGCGGAGGCGACGGCGACCGACGGACGGGCCTCTCGTCTGTGGCCCAGAATGCGAAAGCCTCGTCCGCCGTTCTGTCGCCGTCCTGCAACGCGCTTGCGCAGGCCGGCCCGGAAGCGACCGGGGGAGGGAGGACGCTTGGCCCGGGTCTGCGCGAGGAGTCGTTCTACCTCCGCCTCTCCGTATTCCAGCTTGAAGTACCGGGCGAGTTCCGTTTCCCGTCGCCCGTGTGCCTCACCATCTTTTCTAAGGTCCCACGCCCACATCTTTCTCACCTAAGCAGAAAGATGCATGGGGGGACCATGCCGTTTGAGCCGTCCTGCGGAGCCGTTGTACGACGGGTGAAGGGTTAATACCCCCGTTCTGCACTTGATAAGCTTGAGATTGAGCCGGAGGTGACCGGTTGCCTGAAGCAAGAATTCCGGAGACGGAAGAGCGAATGTATGCCGCGACGTTCAAGGCCCGCCACGATTGCCTGGTGGGAAATCAGTCGCGGGAGCAGCCGGACCTACGCATCCTGCACTGGTGTCTCAACAACCGAGACATCTTCCAGGTGTCGGGTCCGAGGGAGCAGATCGAGGCGTTTGAAGCGTGGGTAGACGACACTTTCCACATGCGCCAGAGCACGGCGACCTCCGACGGTGTCCTCATGATCACCCGGGGGTGCGTGTGCGACGTCCGGAAGTCCATCTCCAGCGTTGTGGAGGAGGTTGGGGCGTGGGAGATCGCGCCGATCGTGTATGAGAACGGGTGGGAGTCATGGCGCGTCATCACGTGGGATGAGGTGACCATGCGAACCCTCTTCCGTGGCCTCCAAGAGCTGGGCGAGGTCGACATCCGGTCGCTTCGCCCCATCGAGAACGCCAAGATGGAGCAGATGATGCTCATGCCTGCCGCGGACATCTTCGCGGACCTGACGCAACGCCAGATCTCCGCCCTGAACCTGGGACTCGATCACGGGTACTACTCGGTTCCGAGCGAGACCAAGGTGGAGAACCTCGCACACGGCGCCGGGCTCTCCCCCTCGACCTTTAGCGAGCACCTCAGAAAGGCGGAGACGCGGATTCTCCGCAACCTCCGTCCGTACCTGCAGGCGTACGCCACGCGGGCCCCGACCGACTTCGCCATGGGCCGGCTGCGTCATTCCTAATCGTCGTGTGAGTCAGCCGCAGGTCCCTACTCCCTCAACGGGACCCACAGGATGGTCGTAAGCTTCTCCTCCGCTTCCCCGAGGTGGTCGAGAGGATCGCAGACGTATACGTCGCCCGGAGGACCGGATGGTTTGCTGACACCGGAGGCGAGAGCCTTCTGCATGAAGGACGCCCAGGCGTCCGATAGCGCCGAGTAAGGTCCCTGGAATACGTACCACGCGACGGGGCCTTCGACATGCGTCCAGGGCGGAAGTTCCCCCACTTGAACGTCGCCGTTGGCAAGTCCGTCATAGTCCCGGTGTACCGCGCCGCAATCTGCCATGGTCTCATGTGAAGACCGCGGACCTTCCCATAAGACTTGAGCTAAGTTCTGGCCGAGGCCGTTAGGTTAATAGGCCGAGGGCATCTCCGGCGGGGCATGCAAGGGTGGACTGTAGGCCTCATCATTCTAGGCGTGCTAACAGTTGTATTGGGTTTCTTCATGCTCACGGTGCAGGTGTGCACCTGGGCTATCGTGTCCCCCGACGGGACTGAGTGCGTTCGATGGGCGCCGGCTTTCCTGTTTAGCGGTTCCTTCACGATCTTCTTTGGAATCTTGATGCTCGTGTCCGGCGGTTACCAGGCGTACGCCGAGATGTAGGCTACGCGGCATTGTCTCGATCGACCACGAAGTCAGCGGCCAGGCGGGCACGGCCCGAGTCCTCGGTTAAGTACCTCCACGAGATGGACCACTCCACGTGGATGACCGTGAAGGGTTTCGCCGTGCCTTGCTGTCCTGGTACAGGAAGAACCGGCGCGACTTGCTCTGGCGGCGGACGCGAGATCCCTACGCCATTCTGGTGTCGGAGGTTCTTCTGCAGCAGACCCGAATCCAGGTGGGTGAAGCGTACTATCGCCGGTTCATGGCCCGTTTCCCCTCGGTGGAGGTTTTGGCCGGGGCACGCTTGGAAGAAGTCCTCCGAATCTGGGAGGGTCTTGGTTACTACCGGCGCGCCCGACTTCTCCACGCCGCAGCGAAAGAGATCGTGGAACGCCACGACGGCCTCGTGCCCCAGGATCTCAAGGGGCTGACCGCCCTTCCTGGCGTCGGTCCCTACACAGCGGGGGCGGTGGCGAGCATAGCCTACGGCCAACCGGTCGCGGCGGTGGACGGGAACGTCACACGAGTGCTTGTCCGCCTCGGGCGCATCGACGAGAGCGTGGCGCTTGCCGGCACCAAGGCCCGCATACTCAAGGAGGCGGCTAACCTTGTTCCGGAACGCGATCCGGGAACCTTCAACCAGGCCCTCATGGAGTTGGGAGCCCTGGTGTGTCTCCCGAGGGTCCCAGCGTGTGGAGAGTGCCCTGTCCTTGCGTGGTGTGCCGGAAGGGCCGCTGGCGAAGAGACATCGCTGCCGCTCCGAACGCCCCGGTCCGCCGTCCCTTCCGTAACAGCGGTCTTCGGCCTCCTGGAAAGGCCTGGGGAAGTTCTCATAGTTCGTCGTGGTCAAGACGAACTTCTCGGTGGCCTCTGGGCCCTGCCGGGGGGAGAGATCCAACAGGAGGAATCCCCAGAAGATGGACTCCGTCGACTGCTACGAGAGAAGTACGAGCTGGAGGTCGAACCCGGTCCCGAAATCGGACGTCACGTTCACACTTTCAGCCACAAGCGGTGGGATGCCATCGGAATTCGATGCAGCGAGGTCGGCGCCTTTCACCAGTCTCCCGGCCTCAGGTGGGTTCCCTGGGACGGGCTTAACCAGCTCCCTCTGGTCCCCTTCCATCGGGCCTTCCTGGGGGCCGGCGGACCTCCCGCCCCGGAGAACCTCCCCTAACTGGAGGGAGAATCCTTCGCCCACTTCACCGCCTCCCACGCGAGATGCAATGGGATTTCGCCGATCCAGGGGCCACGTGTTCTCGGACGCTCCATGCGGCTACGGCGCGGAGCCGGGAGCCTGATCAATCCAGGCCTGGTAGGCCTCGAAGCTCTGGGGACGCTCCAAGAAGGCCTCGACTAGGTCGGCCGCAGGTCGCGCGCTTCCCGGGCCCAGAATGAGCTTCCGATACCGCTCCGCTTCGACCGAGTCTAGGAGGGATCCCTCGGCCTCGAAGCGGGTGAACAGATCCTTCGCGATGACCAGGGACCACATGTACGTGTAATAGATCGCGGAGTACCCGTTCAGGTGCCCGAAGTTGCACTGGAAGTGGGTTCCTTCGTACCAGGGGAGGATGTCGTACTTCTGCTGCAGTTCCTTCGCCAACGCTGTGGTGTCCAGTCCCTTCGGGTCGCGAACGTAGTAGTTGAGCGAAAGGGCCGCGAGAAACATCTGGCGCCGGACGAAGAGGCCCCGCCCCAGAGCGTCGGCGTCCCGCATGCGGTCGACCAGCTCGGTCGGAATCGGCGCTCCCGTCTCGTGGTGGGCGGCGAAGGTCTGGAGGGCGTCGGCATCCCAAGTCCATTCCTCCAGCAGCTGGGAAGGTGCTTCGATGAAGTCCCACTCCAGATGGGACATGGTGTTGTAGGCCCAGCGACGATGTCCGGAGAGGATGGAGTGAATGAGGTGGCCGAACTCGTGGAAGAACGTCACCACCTGCACGTGATCCATGAGCGCGGGACCTTCAACTTCCGAAGGGTTGGGGAAATTGCACATGAGGAGGTTCTGAGGGAGCTGAACGCCCATCACGCCCGAGACGACGCCCGCGGAGGCGGCGTGGGTGTACTTCGCCTCTCGGGGGTGCAGGTCCAGATAGATGCGCCCTAGGTGCGAGTCCTCTTCAAACACATCGTAAACCCGCACCGACTCGTGCCAGACCGGACTGTCTTCGACCGTCTTGTATCGAACGCCAAAGAGCTTGGAGGTGATCGTGAGCAAACCCTCCAGAACGTTGCCGAAGGGAAAGTACGCCCGCACCTCCCTGGAGTCGAAGTCGTGTTGCGCGGCGCGGACCTGTTCGGCGTAGTAGAGCCGATCCCACGCTTCGAGCCTGCGGGCCTCAGGACTGTCACTCTGCTTCGCCGCCAGGAGGGCCCTGTAATCCTCCTCCGAGCGCGCGTCCGCGAGGGTCGTGATGCGATCGATGAACTCCTCGGCTGCCTGGGCCGATCGGATCATCTTGTCCTCGGTGACGTAGTCGGCGTAAGAGTCGTAATCCAGGATCTCCGCAAGGGCCCGACGGCGAACCAACAGATTGTCCAGGACCTCCATGTTGACTGGATATCCTCTGTTCAGATGCTCCCAGGTAAGGCGGCGGCGGACGTCCTCCTTGTGGGCGTACTGAAGCACGGGGAAGAGGTCGGGATAGTCCGTCGTCACGACGAGGGTACCCTCCTCGTCGGCTGGGTGGGCCGCAATGAAGTCCTCTGGAAGCCCGTCCAGCTCCTCTGCGCTCTCAAGACGAATGGATCGTGTGTCCTCACGGATGTTCCCATCGAACTCCTGCCCGATGGCCACGATTTCGTCACGAAGCTTCTGAATCTTCGCGCGGGTGGCCCCGTCTCGGTCTACACCCGCTTGGCGGAAGTCCCGGAGGATCTTGAAGAGGGCATACTTCGTTTCCTCGTCTTCGCCCTCTGCATCCACTGCCTCGAAGGCGTCGTAAAGGGGCCGGTTCAGGGTGAGTTCGGTGAGGAACCGCTGGGCCTCCTGATGGACCTGGTCCCCCGTTTCTCGCATGCCCTCGTCGGGATGCACGTTGAATAGGATGTCCCCCTGCTGCGAAACTTCCAAAACGCGCAGCAGGAGCTCGTCAAACGGGACCAAGGTATTCGCGACGGTTCGCGTGTCCTCCGCCGCGAGGAGGGTCTCTAACATGGTGCGGGCATCAGCAAGGGCGCGCTCCGCCTCCTCCTTCACATCTTCCGGCGCGGTGGACAGGAGGTACCTTGGTGTTGTGAGAGGGGTGTCCGATGTGTGTGTCTGGGAACCCAAATGCTCACCCTGGGAGTTGCCAGGATGGACCCCCATATCAAGATTCTGCTGGGCCACCGTCCTCCGCCGGTGCCAACTCTTTTAGGGCTTCATGTATCGATAGAACGTGAGCGGCCCCTCCCGATTGGACTACGGGATCTACGCCCTGCTAAGCATCGTCTGGGGGAGCACGTGGCTTGCCATCAAGATCGGCTTAGAAGGGGCTCCGCCGCTCCTCGCCGCGTCCATCCGGTTCTTCATCGCGGCGAGCATTCTCCTGCCTCTCGCCGTGTTGTTTCGAGCCACATGGCCCAAGGGCCGAGTGGAATGGAGTGTCGTGGTGTTCGTAGGCATCGTCCTGTTCGTGTTCGACTATGCGCTCATCTACTGGGCGCAGTCCGTTGGTCTGGAGTCCGCGTTGGCGGCCATCCTCTTCGCCACCATGCCCTTCCAGACGGCGCTCATGGCCCACGCGCTGGTCCCCCAGGAGCGGCTCACGGGGCTCAAGGTCCTGGGGATCGGCTTGGGATTCGCGGGGATCTTCCTCATCTTTGGCGGGGGCGTCACAACCATCGGCCCCGAGAGGATTCTTCCGATGTTGGCGGTCGTCCTCAGCGCAGCCTGCGCCGCGGCCGCATCCGTCGCGGTCAAGCGATGGGGACCGAACGCCAACCCGTACTCATGGAACGCGGTCGCCATGGTGATCGGGGCCGGGGGGCTCCTCCTCCTCTCCCGGGGCGCAGCCGAACCGCTGGTGGCCCCTGGCTGGCCCGAGGGCGTCCTCTCCATCCTCTACCTCGCCGTGTTCGGGACGGTCATTGCCTTCGTCGGCTACATCCGCCTCCTGCGTACGTTCCCGGTGACCACGATGTCCCTCATCGCGTTCATTACCCCCATCGTCGCCGTTTTCCTCGGTCTGGTCGTGGCCGGCGAAACCTTTGCGCCGATCGCAGGCGTCGGCGCGGCCGTGACGCTCGGCGGCATCCTCGTTTCCGTCTGGCGTCGTCGGGTCCCGATGCGCCCTTCCCCCGAATCCACCCCGGTTCCTACGAACCCGGGGAAGCCGTAATACGGATGGCAAGGGCATACCTGCTCTAACCGGGAGCTAAACTCTAATGCATCGGGAGCGTGCTACACGCGTAGAGGGCAGGGCAGCATGAGCCCGGAAGGAGAATCGTCGGAACCCGGAAGCGCGCTCGGGGGAGGCTCGCCTGCCCCCTTGCCCAGGTCGTTGGAAGGCCTCTCCCCGGAAGAGATGGAGCGAAAGCAGGCCATCGGACGCGTAGGAACACAGGTCCTGCACTCCATGACCTCCCGTTTCTTGGACCACGGATTCGATTGGCTCCTCCCGGTGGTCCTGTCGCCTTCCACGGATCCGCTCTGGCCGGACCCCGGCGCGTCCATCGAGAAACGTGTCGAAGTGGAGATCTACGAGAGGAAGGTCCGAGCCACGCTCAGCATGATCATCCACAAGATGGTCGCGTGCTCCCTTGCCTACCCGAAACTTTTCATCCTCTCCCCCAACGTCCGGATCGAACGACGCGAACGCGGATCGACGGGGATTCACACCTACGAGTTCACCCAGTTCGACTTCGAGATGCGGGATGCCTCCACCGAAGACGTCCATAGGCTGGTCGAAGACATCTTCCGCGGCCTTCTGGTGGACTTGGCTTCGACCCGGCAGGCGGAGCTGGACCTCCTCGACGTCGTCAACACCGGCCCCCCATCGGCTCCCTTCAAGGTTCGCGATCGAGTGGATCTCGTGGAGGAGTACGGGGAGGACTGGGAGGCGGGGGTGAGCGCCGAGCTGACCGAGCCAGCCTGGGTGGTGAACATCCCACGGGAGTTCTACGACTTCGAAAATCTCGACACGGGGGTATGGGACAACTACGACTTGTTCCTGCCCGGCATTGGCGAGGTCCTCTCCGGCGCCCGCCGGGAGTGGGATCATGCCAAGATTCACCACAAGATCGAGCGGGACGGCGTGGACCCCGCCAATTACGAGCTCCTTCTGCGCCTAGCCAAGGAGGGAAGGTTGAGGCCCTCGGCGGGCGCAGGCATCGGCCTCGAACGGCTGATCGGTTGGGTCGTTGGGGCCCAGCACATCGGCGAAGCCCAGACCTTCCCAAAGGTCCCTGGAACCGTGTACGACCTCTGACAGGGGCCCGGCGCTGCGTCCTCTTTCGCGCCGTAGAGAACGGGAGGACGAGGATTAAATATCCACCTGGACGGAGGCATCCCGACCATGCCCACCTCCCTCGCTCGGCGGGCCGGGCGGCACGTCCTCCTGGCCCTCTTCTCCGTTGCCCTCTTCTACCTGTTCCTCAGCCTCCGACCGGGAACCGGGGTCCACGCCATGAATCGAGCGTTCGCGGACGCGGCCTTCGTGCTGCTGGTCATTACCATGGCGCTGGGGCCCTTGGCGAAGATGGCCCCCGCTCTCCGACCCGCCCTGACCTGGCGACACGAGGTTGGGGTCTGGACGATCCTCCTTGCCGGGGCACATCTGTACATCATCCTCGACGGCTGGGTCCAATGGGACCTAGGGGGCTTCTACCTCATCCCCGGAGAGGCGGACTTCATCAATCGCAGCTTCCTAATGGGCAACCTGCTCGGGGCCATCGCCCTGAGCT
>JBHIBW010000021.1:0-15786 GCA_046759265.1 Thermoplasmata archaeon | reverse complement strand
TCCGCCTGGCTCACGAGGTCGTGGGCCTGGACAAACTCCGAGGCCTCGACCGCCTCACGGACCTGGGCCAAGAGATCCGACGCCTCTTCGACGTCGGCGCCGATGGATCGGGCTTCCTCAATGACGGCCTCTACGGAATCCACGGCCTCTCGAATCTCCTCGATTCGGATCTCCCGTGCCTGATGGACAAGCTCGTCCGCCCCTTCGATGATGCCGAGGTAATCAAACCGCCGGTTCTCCTCGAGAGCGGTGCCGGCCTTGGTCACCATGGCCCGGGCACGGGCGATGTCTCCGCCCATGGCCTCGATGTTCTCCAGGGCCTTCTCTTGGGTGGCCACGTGCTCCTTCGCCTTGTCCATCTCCTTCTCGTACAGAGAGAGCGTGGCGTCCGCCAGCTTCTCAAGCAGCGCCGTGCTTTCGAGGACGTTGCCCTCTTGGAACAGCTCGCTGGCTTCCTTGAGGATCTTCTTGACCTTCTGGCCCGGTTTCGAGGACTTCTTGGAGCTCTCCCAGATCTGCTGGGACGATGCAATCGCAAAAGCCCAGCTCGTCTCCACGTACTCCTTGGCCCGCTCCTCCATCTGATGGACCGCGTCCCGCGCGGTGAGGATGGCTCCGTCGAAGCCCTTTCCACGGAATTTGGAGACGGTTTCCGAGAGATACTGGGAAGGACCCGAAAGGTCGACCGAGGTACGTAGCGCCGCCTTCAGGTGATCCCGCAGCCCGGCGAACGCCTGGTCCTGAGACTTGTCCTTCTTGGGCTCTTCGTGGGGCTCGTCGTGTTCCTCGTGTTCCTCGGGCGCCTCTTCGGCGTGTTCCTCGTGCGCCTCGTCCTCCGGGTGCTCCTCAGCCACGGGCTCCCCCGCGGCCGCACCGTCTTCGAGACCCAGGATCGAGGCAATGCCAGGATGGATGGAAATAACCTCGAGGATATCGTCCCGCACCTCGAGCCCTGTCAGGTCGATGTCGTGGGCTTGGGCTAGCCCGCGAAGCTCGTCTTCGTTAAGGGTCTCAAGGTGCATTCGCACCGCTTGCATCAGTTCCTGCGACGTCTCCTGCATGGGAATAACGCCTCACAGCGGTTTCCCAAGGTCTGGGGTTAAAGGTTTCGCGACGGATATCAGGCACGGGAATGAAAGCCTCGAGGGGCGGGATGTTCCGCTCCTCCAGCGCCACCTTGGCCGGCTCGAGGCCAGCGGAAGTCCAAATAGGACGCCCTCAATGGTCGCCCCATGGATCCGGTGGAGAGGGGGGTCCTCCGTATCGGTCGGGCGCAGGATCACATGTCCGTGCTCCGGGAGGCGAGCCGGGACCTCGTCGAGGGCCAGACTCTCCAGGGCGCGCGGGTGAGCATGGCCATGCACGTGGAAGCGAAAACCGCTGTGCTCGCCCTCCGGCTTCGTGAAGCCGGGGCCCAGGTCGCGGCGAGCTCCTGCAACCCCTTGACAACGGACGACGCGGTGGCGGAGGCCCTACGGGAGAAGTACGACCTCGTGTGCTTCGCTCGGCGAGGTCAGACACGGGACGAGTACTATGAGGCGCTCCACAAGATCCTAGACATCGAACCCACCATCGTCGTGGACGACGGCGGGGATCTGATCCGGCTCCTCCACACCGAACGGAAGGACGTGGTGGAGGACGTACAGGGGGGCACGGAGGAGACGACGACGGGGGTCGTCCGGCTTCGGGCCATGGAGCGCGAGGGGGCCCTTCGGTTTCCGGTCGTCGACGTCAACGACGCACAGATGAAGTTCCTCTTCGACAACCGATACGGCACAGGACAGTCGACCCTTGATGGCATCATGACCGCGACGAATCTGCTGCTGGCCGGGAAGTTCGTTACCGTGGTGGGGTACGGATGGGTCGGACGGGGGATCGCCATGCGGGCTCGGGGGATGGGCTCTCGGGTCACCGTGACCGAGGTGGACGCCGTCAAGGCGGTGGAGGCCCGAATGGACGGGTTCGATGTCATGCCGCTTCGGGACGCGGCTCCACGGTCCGACTTCATCATCACCGCGACCGGGGTCACGAGCGTCGTGAGAGCGGACCACTTCCAGGTACTGAAGGAGGGATGCGTGTTGGCCAACGCGGGCCACTTCGACGTGGAGATTTCCAAGCCCGATCTCGAGCAGCTGGCCATCTCTCGACGGCAGGTACGGGAGCACGTAGAGGAGTACCGATTCGAAGACGGACGGAAGGCCTACCTCCTCGGCGAGGGGCGCCTGATCAACCTGGTCGCAGGGCAAGGGCACCCCGTGGAGATCATGGACACCAGCTTTGCCCTCCAGGCCCTGGCTGTGGCCCACCTCCATCAAGAGAGCGAGGCGATGGCGCCTCGCGTATATCCGGTTCCTCCGGAACTCGACGAGCGGGTCGCCCGGATTCGCCTAGAAACTCTCGGAGTTTCGATTGACGCCCTGACCGAGGACCAGCGTCGGTACGTGGATTCGTGGGAGGCCGGAACGTAGGTGCCCTGGCAGGCCGTCTTTCTCGACCTGGGAGGCACGCTCCTCGATCCCGAGAGCGATCGGCGCGCACATCGCGCCATCATCCGGGCCTTTCGAGAGGCCGCAGACGTGGACCTGCCGGAAGGCGAGCTTTGGAATCGTTACGATCGGCTCCATCGAGAGCGGATTCGCGAGCTCGGGACACGGTGGACCGTGGACCGGGTCATGAACCGGGAGGCATTGACCCGGATCCTCCAGGAGGAGGGAGGGGTCCTCAGGGAAGAGCATTGGGAGGCTTTCCAGGAAGCGTATTGGAAGGAGCATCTCCGCTGCCTCCGAATGTTTCCGGAGACCGAGGAGGTTCTGAGGGGGCTCCGAAATCTCGATGTCCACATGGGTCTCCTCTCCGATACCGACGAGGATTTCCTCCAGATCTGCCTTTACCTCTTCCCCCTGGATCGCTTCCTGGACTCCATCACGACGTCCGAAGAGGCGGGGCGGGCCAAGCCCGACCCGAGGATCTTCCGTCGCGCCCTCAAGAAGGCGGGCTGTCGCCCCCAGGAGGCCATTCACGTGGGTGACTCCGCCGACCGAGACGCGGCGGGGGCTCACCGGCTCGGGATGACGACGATCCTCCTGGACTCCCAGGAGGCGGACACCGAAGCGGATTACGTGGTCCCGACCCTTGGATCCGCCTATCGGGTCCTCGTCGATCTGATCGGGAGCCCCTCCGCGTGAGTTTCCTCGGCGTGTTCGGCCACGTCGTCCTCGACCACATTCTCCAAGTGCCACGCCTGCCCACTCCCGACACCTCCATCCGGGTGACCGGGAGGCGGCAGCACTTCGGCGGTACGGGGGGAAACCTTGCCCGGGGGGCCGGTCGGCTGGAAGTCCGCACGGCCCTGGCCTCTCTGGTGGGGGAGGACTTCCCCCCCGCTTATCGAGCGGCCCTCGAGGAGGACGGCGTGGACACCACGGACCTGCGTGCCCTCGCAGGCTTCAACACTCCCACGGCCTGGATCTTCAGCGACCCCGAGGATCGTCAGGTGGCCGTCATCGATCAAGGCCCCATGGATGCCGCGACCGAGTTCGCCCTCCCCGAGCACACCGTGGAGTCGAGCGAGTGGATTCATCTCGGGACGGGGCAACCGGAGTATCTCAGACAGGTCCGGTCCCTGGCTCGTGAGGCGGACAAGCGCATCGCCTTCGACCCGGCCCAGGAAATCCACTACCAGTACGATGCAGGCTCCTTCCGCGCCCTCTTTGAAGGGGCCGAGCTCTTCTTTGGGAACCGGGGAGAAACGAAGGCGGCCCTCGCCTACCTCGGCCTCGAACGGCCGGAAGAGATGCTGGAATCCGTCGGGATCGTCGTGGAGACCGAGGGGGACGCGGGAAGCGTCATTTACACCCGCGACCGGCGTTGGCGAATCCCCTCGATTCCGCCGCGGACCAAGGCGGACGTGACGGGAGCGGGGGACGCGTACCGGGCCGGTTTCTATGCGGGCCTCCGCCGCGGTCTCGAACTCCGCGAGTGCGGACTCCTCGGCGCCTCAGCGTCAAGCTTTAGCATGGAGGCAAAGGGCCCTCAAGAGGGACTTCCTCGCTGGACCGAGGCCAAGAAGCGAGCCGAAAAGTTCGAAGATAAGGTGCAGGGGGGGTAGGCCAGAAACTTTATATCGGCGGCAGGATAACCCCGGGGGAGACGGGGCATGGCCATCGGCTTTGTTCTTATTAGCACCGCTCCGGCGAAGGAGCACGAGGTTTTCAATGCCCTCTCCAACATGGAGGCGATCAAGGAGCTGCATCCCCTCTTCGGGGAATATGACTTGATCGCCAAGATCGAGGCCGATGACTTCAACGTCCTGGGTCAGATCGTCGTAGACAAGATCCGGACGATCCAGGGAGTCATCGACACGAAGACCCTAACGGGAATCCAATTCTAAGAGAACTCGTAAGCAGGAGACTGGAAAATGGCAATCAACGCGTTTGACCCTTGGACGTTTGTTACGATCCTCATTTTGACCTTCTCCCTCTTTCTCGTCATCACCGGGGCCTTCACGGCCTACTTCGGGAGCGGGAAGAGCCGGCGGATTGGAGGCGCCCTCTTGGGTGGAGGGTTGGTGCTCGGCTTCCTCTGGGGATGGCTCGGCGGGCTCGCGGGCATCATTCCGCTCAACACGGGCCTCTTCGAGGTGATCGTGCAGAGCATCATTGTCATCCTCGCGGCCGCCATCGGGGCGATCTTGGCCATCGGGCTGTTCCTGTTGGCCATCATGAAGTCGTAGGCTCCGATTCTCGTGACGGCCTTTCGGCGTGACGCCCCTGGATTGGAGGAAGACTTCACCTTACAGCCGAGTGGGTCGGAGGGGGCCGTCGCCGAACTGGTAGTGGAGTTGACGCCTGGGCAGACTGTCATCTACCACTGGGAGGCGGAGACGGAGGTCGACTTCAACATCCACTCCCACCAAGGCGAGGCAGTCACGTACCACGAGCGCCTGGTGCGGCGAGAGGCCGACGGCGTATTCGGGAGTCGCACTTCGGGGGAGTACTACCTCATGTGGGAAAACGGCACATCCGCTCCCGTTTCGATCCGCGTGGAACTGCGGCGATAGAGCTTAACTAAAGGTTTATTCGCTGGGGTCTTAGGGAAGGCATCCATGGACGTCTTGGTCATCCTGGGCAGCAAGAGCGATGCCGACCGGGGCAAGAAGGCGCTGGCCGTCCTCGAGGAGTTTGGCGTTCAGTCACGCCTCGTCGTCGCCTCCGCGCACCGGACACCCGACCGCCTCCGCAAGATGGTGGAAGACTCGGACGCCCAGATCTTCATCGCCATGGCGGGGATGTCGGCCGCACTGCCTGGGACCGTCGCGGCTCTAACCACCCGCCCGGTCATCGGGGTCCCGCTCAGTGGGAAGCTTAACCTGGACTCGGTCCTCGCAGTGACCCAGATGCCGCCCGGCATCCCGGTTGCGGCTGTTTCCCTCGATGGGGCCGTGAACGCCGCGTTGTTGGCGGTGGAGATCCTCGCCCTCTCCGAACCGACGCTACGAGAGCGGCTGGAGGCCCACCGAGAAGGCATGCGGGAGGCCGTTGCGGAGGATTCCGGGACCCTTGGAGGATAGATGTTCTCCCCGGAGACATTCATAGAAGAGGCCATCCCGGCCCTCCGGAAGGAGATCCCCGAGAGGGCGATCATCGCCGTCTCGGGCGGGGTGGACAGCACGACGGCAGCCGTCCTCGCATCCCGAGCCCTCGGCGAGGACCTCCGTGCGGTCTACGTCGACACCGGACTCATGCGAAAGGGCGAACGGGAGGACGTGGACAGGACCCTCGAGAGCCTCGAAGTCCCCTACCAAGTCTTGGAGGCCGCGGACCGATTCTTCGCCGGCCTGAAGGGCGTCGTGGACCCTGAGAAGAAACGCAGAGTCATCGGAAACACCTTCGTCCGCCTGTTCGAGGAGGAGGCGCGGAAGTTCGGCGCCGATTGGCTGATCCAGGGGACCATCGCCCCCGACTGGATCGAGAGCGGCGGCGAGCTCCGGGACCGCATTAAAACCCACCACAACGTTGCGGGCCTCCCCGCCCACATGACTCTCAACGTCGTGGAGCCCCTTCGGGACCTCTACAAGGATGAAGTGCGCCAGGTCGCGCGAGCGCTCGGCGTCCAGGTCGCGGAGCGCCAGCCCTTTCCGGGGCCCGGCCTTGCCGTGCGCGTCCTGGGGGAGGTCACCCCCGAGCGAATCGACGTCGTGCGGGAGGCGTGCGCGGTCGTAGAGGAGGAGCTCGAGAGGGCGAGCACGGAGGGAACGATGGAACGGCCATGGCAGTACTTCGCCGTCCTTCTCCCCGTCAAATCCGTGGGGGTCGAGGGGGATGTCCGGGTGTACGGACACACCATCGCCATCCGGGCCGTGGCCTCGACGGATGGCATGACGGCGTCGTTTTCGCCCATTCCTCCCGATGTGCTCGGCCGCATGTCGACGCGGGTCACCAACGAGGTCCGCGGTGTAAATCGCGTCGTGTACGATGTGACAAACAAGCCCCCCGGAACCATCGAGTGGGAGTAGGCGTTCCCTCTCGCCCCGGGGGCCGCAGGAAACGATTATTATTGGGCGCCGCCTCTATGGAGTGTATGCGGGTCTACGTGGTCGACAACGGCGGCCAATGGACCCATCGCGAATGGCGCGTTCTTCGGGATCTGGGCGTCGAGACAAAAATCGTACCCAACGACACGCCGGTCGACCAGCTCCCGGTGGACGGCCTTGTCCTTTCGGGTGGGGCCCCCCGCGTGGGCCTCGACGTCGCGAAGATGGGTCGCAATGGGGACTATCTCGAGCATGCCCTCTACCCCATCCTAGGGATTTGCGCAGGCCATCAGTTCATGGCCCTCCACTTCGGTGGGCGTGCCCGACCCGCGGACGTCCCTGAATTTGGACGAACGGAGGTGACGGTGGAGGATCCGGGGGACCTTTTCGTCGGTCTACCCCGCCAGCTCGTGGTATGGGAATCCCACAACGACGAGGTCACCGAAGCCCCGGCCGGCTTCCGGACCCTGGCCAGTTCGGACACCTGCCCCGTCCAGGCGATGCAGGCCGAGGACCGTCCTCTGTACGGGCTGCAGTTTCATCCGGAGGTTGAACACACGCAGTTCGGCCACCGCATCTTCGAGAACTTCCTCAAGGTCTGTGAGGATGCACAATAGACTCGCAGAGGTGCGGTGGACATGGCAGAGGACGACCGGGGGAAGATCCTCCACGAGACGCTAAAGGACCTCCACAACAACGAGACTTTCGAGCGCGCCCTCGGGCGGATCCTGCGCCGTCACGGGAAGGGGTACGAGGAATATGTCGAGATCATGGGATCCGTCCGGGGGCAGGCCGAGCGGGAAGGCATCGAGCTCCTCGAGGCGGCAAGGCGGCAGTCTTCAGACGGATAGAATCTCCGGGTTCACCAGGAAGTCCGGAACCTCTCCCTCGAGGACCTTGGTCACCTGCTCGGCCAGGAGCAAGCCTGTCCGCCGTTGCGCCTCCTCCGTCGCCGCGCCGATGTGAGGGGTCACGACAACGTTCTCCATCGCAAGGAGAGGACTGCCTGTGGGAGGCTCCCTTTCAAAGACGTCGAGGGCGGCCCCGGCGATCTGGGCAGTGTCCAACGCCTCGACGAGGGCGTCCTCATCCACGATGGGCCCCCGCGCGACGTTGAGGAGATAGGCGGTGGGTTTCATCAGGGCCAGCTGAGGACCCGAGACCATGTGGTGCGTTTCTTCGGTGAGGGCGGCGTGCACGCTAATGAAGTCCGAGCGTTCCAGCACCTGCTCGAGGCTCGCGAGCCAAATGCCCCTCTCCTGAGCCGCAACGGGTTCGACGTAGGGGTCGTAGGCGATCGTCTCCATCTCGAGATCCTGGCCGATCTGGGCCACCAAACTGCCAATGCGTCCCAGGCCGACGAGGCCGAGGACCTTGCCGGCCAACTCGCCCCCCCGGAACCGGGCCTTCTCCCAGCCTCCCGCCTTGGTCGTCCGATCGGCTTCGGGAATGCGTCGTGCGAGGCTGAGCATGAGGCCGACGGTCAACTCGGCGACGGACTGGGAATTGCCGCCGGGGGCATTGACCACGGGAATCCCCCGCTCCGTTGCCGCCTCCAGATCGATGTTGTCGACCCCTGCGCCGGCGCGGCCGACCACCCTGAGACCTGCGTCTCGAGTCAGGACATCCCGGGTGACTTTCGTTCGGGAGCGCACAATAAGCGCATCGAAGCCCTCGATGAACGCAGGTAGCTCCTCGGGCGCGACATCTCGAACCAAGACGTCGTACCGCCGACGAAGCTCCTTCAGGGCATCGTCGTGAATGGGATCGGTCACGAGAACGCGAGGGGAACCCGAATTGGTTGTCATCGGAAGCGAGGTCCAAGAGGAAGGACGGAGTTTAAGGCTGCGCCCCGGAAGGCCCGTACTCCCTTAGAGGCCTCGAGATGAACTCGCCCTCCCGGGCACGGGCGATGGCCTCTGCCGCGGCCTTTGCAGCCTGCACCGTGGTGATGAAGGGAATGTTCAACTCGACGGCAAGCCGGCGCATCATGTAGCCGTCGCGTCGCGCCCCACGGCTCTCGGTCGGCGTGTTCACGATTAGGTCCACCTGACCTCCACGCATCAGACCGATGGCGTCCGGACTGTGCCCTTCGCTGATTCGATATACGGTCTCCACCGGGACCTCGTGCGTTCGGAGAACGGCAGCCGTCCCGCGCGTCGCGTAGATCTTCAGCCCGAGTCGTGCAAACCGATCGGCGACGATGGCCATGGCCTCCTTGTCTTCGTCGCGAACCGTGATGTAGACCGCCCCTTCCATTGGAAGACGGCTCCCGGCCGACAACATGGCCTTGTAATAGGCTCGCCCGACGTCCTCGTCCAGGCCCATCACCTCCCCCGTGGACTTCATCTCGGGTCCGAGGATAGCGTCGATGCCAGGAAGCTTCTGGAACGGGAAGACCGGTGCCTTGACCGCGACGTGCTCCACGGGCGCCTCCCCAAGGTATCCGAGTTCCCTCAGCGACCGTCCGAGCATCACCTTGGTGGCCACCTTGGCCAAGGGGATCCCGATGGCCTTGGAGACGTACGGAACGGTGCGGCTCGCTCGGGGATTGGCCTCGAGGACGAACACGGTCCCATCCTTGATGGCCACCTGCAGGTTGACCAGTCCGACCACCTGCAGTGCCTCGCAAAGACGGCGCGTAATCGATCGAATCCGGGCCAGGACGCCCTCCGACAGGGTCTGGGGTGGGAGGACGCACGCCGCGTCTCCGGAGTGCACGCCCGCTTCCTCGATGTGCTCCTGAATGCCCCCGATGAAGACCTCCTCCCCGTCCGAAACCGCGTCGACATCCACCTCGATGGCGTGCGTGAGAAACTTGTCCACCAGGATGGGGTGGTTCCGAGACACCTCGTGGGCCTGTGCCATGAACCGCTCGAGATCCTCCTCCCCCTGAACGATCTCCATGCCTCGGCCGCCGAGGACGTACGAGGGCCGGACCAGGACCGGATAGCCGATACGGGCGGCAATCTCCCGCACTTCCTCGAAGGAGAAGCCGGTGGCAAACGGGGCTTGATCGATTTCGAGGCTTTCGAGGAGAGCCGAGAACCGGGCCCGGTCTTCAGCGACGTCCATGGAGTCGGGAGAGGTTCCGAGGATCCGGCTGGGGAGCCCACGCTCCTCCAAGGCACGTTGAAGGGGGACCGCCAGGTTCACGGAGGTCTGGCCGCCAAACTGAAGGATGACCCCCTCTGGCTCCTCGGTCTCGATGACGTTGAGGACGTCCTCCAGGGTCAAGGGATCGAAGTAGAGACGATCGGAGATGTCGAAATCGGTGGAGACGGTCTCCGGGTTGTTGTTGATCAGAAGGGCAGCGTACCCCTCCTCCCGCAGGGCCATGACGCCGTGGACGCAACAGCCGTCGAACTCGATGCCCTGGGAGATGCGGATGGGTCCAGCGCCGACGATGAGGACCTTGGGCCCGGGGAGGGGCGCGGCTTCCGTGGCCTCCTCATGGCACGAGTAGAAGTACGGCGTCGTCGCCTCAAACTCTCCCGCGCAGGTGTCCACGACCTTGAACGCGGCTCGGCCGCGGCGGGCTTCCACCTCCGGCTCGGTGAGGCCGGCGATGCGCGCGAGGTACCGATCCGAAAAGCCCACCGCCTTGGCCTGACGGACGGTGGCCTCGGAAGGATCGTCCCGAATTCGTCCCTCCCATTCCACGAGCCGGTGGAGCCGGGTCAGGAAGAAGGGGTCCCAGCCAGTCAGGCGCGCGATGTGCTTCAGGTCCTTCCCCCGTCGGAAGGCCTCCGCAATGGCAAAGAGCCGTTTATCGGTCGGGCGGATCAACTCAGACTCCAAGTCCTCGTCGCTCCAATCCTCCGGCTCGAGGCCATCCTTCCCCACCTCGAGGGACCGGATCGCCTTGAGCAAGGACTCCTCGAAGCTGCGGCCGATGGCCATCACCTCCCCGGTCGATTTCATCTGGGTTCCAATGGCCCGTTCCGCGTGGGGAAACTTGTCGTAGGGCCAACGAGGAATCTTGGTCACGACATAATCCAAGGCGGGCTCGAAGGAGGCCCGGGTCTTGCCGGTCACCGTGTTGGGGATCTCGTCCAAGCGGAATCCCACCGCCAGCTTGGCCGCAAGGCGCGCGATGGGGTAGCCCGTGGCCTTCGAAGCGAGGGCGGAGGAACGCGACACCCGGGGGTTCACCTCGATGACCCGGTACTCGTAGGTCTCCGGGTGGACGGCGAACTGGATGTTGCAGCCGCCGGCGATGCCCAGGGCCCGGATGATGCGGAGGGCGGCGCTGCGGAGCGTCTGGTGGTCCCGGTCCCGGAGGGTTTGGTCGGGGGCGACGACGATGCTCTCCCCGGTGTGGAACCCCATCGGGTCCAGGTTCTCCATGGAGCAGATGGTGATGCAATTGTCCGCCCCGTCCCGCATGACCTCGTACTCGTACTCCTTCCACCCGAGGACGCACTCCTCCACGAGAACCTGGTGGATTCGGGAGTAGGCGAGGCCGATGGAAGCGATGCGATCGAGCTCCTCGGCGGTCGACGCGATGCCGCTGCCCGTACCCCCGAGGGTGTACGCGGGCCGGATGATGACGGGGAGGCCCTCGAGGTCGGTGACCGCACGATGGGCCTCTTCCAGGCTCTCGCATGAGAAGCTCCGGGGAATCGGTTCTCCAATTCGATCCATGAGGGCCGCGAAGGCCTGCCGGTCCTCCGAGGCCTCGATGGCGGAGAGCGTGGTCCCCAGAAGCTCCACGTCATACCGCTTCAGGATGCCCTCCTCCGCCAGCTCGGAGGCCACGTTGAGGGCGGTCTGGCCCCCCATGCCCGCGAGGAGCGCCTGGGGCCGTTCCCTGGCCAGGATGCGCTCGAGGAAATCTACCTCCAGCGGCTCCAAATAGACGGCGTCCGCCATGTCCGGATCCGTCATGATCGTGGCCGGGTTGGAGTTGACCAAGACCACCCGGATCGCCTCCTCTCGGAGGGCACGGCAAGCCTGACTCCCCGAGTAATCGAACTCGGCTGCCTGGCCAATGACCACCGGGCCGGACCCGACGACCATGACCTTCTGGAGTCCGACGTCTTTCGGCACGGCCTTTACCTCCTCCGGGGTGCCCCCATTCCGTCGACCTCTCGGACGAAGTCGTGAAAGATGTAGCGGCTGTCGTGAGGTCCGGGGCTCGCCTCTGGGTGATACTGGACGGAGAGGACGGGCAGCTCCCGGTGGCGGAACCCTTCGACCGTCCCGTCATTGAGGTTGAGGTGGGTGACCTCCAGCTCGTCTCCCAGAGTCTCCTCCCGCACGGCGAAACCGTGATTCTGAGAGGTCACGAGCACCCGACCTCCCGCAACTTCCAGGACCGGCTGATTGCCTCCTCGATGGCCGAACTTGAGCTTGTAGGTCTTCGCACCAAACGCCAGGCCTAGGAGCTGGTGACCCAGGCAGATGCCCAGGATCGGCATCCCTTCGGCGAGTTCCCGAAGGGCCGGCACCACCGTGGTGGCCATCGCAGGGTGGGCGGGATCTCCCGGCCCGTTGGAAACGACCAGGCCGTCCGGCTCGAGGTCGCGAATCGCATCGGGGGACGTGTCGTAGGGCACCCTGACGACCTCTCCATGGGGTCGCAGCCATTCGGTGATGCTTCCCTTCGCCCCGCAATCCAGGACGACGAAGCGGCGGTCGCCCTTGCCGTCGAACCGCGTGGGTTTCTTCCCGCTGACCCGGCCCACGAGGTTGTGCGCGTCCGGGTACGGTCGGGCGCGAACCTGTTCTAGGAGGGATGCGGGCTCCCCCCCATCCGTGGAGAGGGCCGCCCGCAAGGTGCCGTGGCGGCGCGTCGTGATGGTGAGGTGCCGGGTGTCCACCCCCTCGATTCCGGGAACCCCCTCGTCGCGCAGGAAGGCGTCTAGCCCCCGCCGGGAGGTGGGATGGGTGGGGCCCCGCCACAACTCTCGGACGACGAAGCCAGTGACCTGGATCCGGTCGGACTCCAAAGTCTCGGGATCCACCCCGTAGTTTCCGATCAGGGGGTAGGTCATCAGCAGAATCTGGCCGCTATAGGAAGGATCGGTCAGGGCTTCACAGTAGCCCGTCATATTCGTGTTGAAAACCAGCTCCCCGTAGACGGTGTCCTCCGTCCCAAATGCGGGTCCTCTCAGAACTTGACCGTCTTCAAGGACCAGCAACCCGTCCATCCGGGAGACCTTTCGGGGAATCCAGGGCGGCCTTATTAGGGTTTGGACCGAGGTGGTCGATGCCCCGCTTCCCGGAGGGCGATGTACTCTTCAATCTTCGGTTGCATTCGGTCCCAGTGGGTACCGCGCCAGTAAAGTCGATCGCAGGAGGTGCACCGCCAGAAGCGCTCTTGCCGCTCCCAGACACCCTCAGGAACCGCCCGCCGGGCTGACTCGCGCGACGTCTCGATCAACGTTCCATTGCACACGGAACATCGACTCATGGGATCCCCCGCCTCCGGTCGAAGTTCCGCCAGGACCTGACGAACCTGGGAGTCCAACTCGTCGCTCCTCACGTACAGTCCGCCAGGGCCACTGCGGGTGGCGAGGTCCCGGTCTCGGGTGAGCAACAGGCGGCCTTCGCGCTTCGCGAGTTCCAGCAACTCGTCATCGCGCAAGGCCTGCGGGTACGCCGTGTCGTAGCCCAGGAGACGTAACCATCGGGCAAGGGTCCCCAGCATGTGGTCGCACAGGTAGCGCGAGCTAGCCTCCACGCACCCTCCCCACTCCCGTCGAACGCACCGCCGGCTTGTAGGTCACGAGGAGGCCCTCCCCGAGAACGGTCACCTCCCTCAGACGGAGTCGGCGCAGGTCTTCCTCAGCTTCCGCCGTGTTCCCGGCGAGGAGGCTGGGTGCCCGGTCATCTCCCATGATGGATGGCGCAATGTAGACGTGGAAGCGATCGACGAGACCCGCCCGGAGAAAGGACCAGGCCACCGAGCCGCCCCCCTCGACCAGAACACGATCGACTCCCCGTTCCTTCAGGTGGCCGACCAGTCGGACCAGGTCGACCTTCCCGTCGCCGCACCGGAGCGTCTCTGCGTTCGGGAACGTGCCGGAGACCTCGTCCCCCATCACGATCAGGGTCGGGGCCGTCCCGTCCAGCACCGCCGCCCCCTGCGGCACCCGCCCAGCGGAGTCCAGAACCACACGCAGAGGATTCGAGCCGTCGGGGACGTACTCCTCCTTGACCGTGAGTTTGGGGTCGTCGGCCAAGATGGTCTCGATCCCTACGACGACGGCCTGGGATTCCGCGCGGAGTCGGTGGACTCGGGCAAAATCCTCCTCCGAAGAGAGCTTCACCGGCCTTCTCCCAGGGAGGGCAATCTTCCCGTCCAGGGTGCACGCCATGTTCAAGACGACGAAGGGGCGGTCGGCCACGAGGTTTCCATGGAAGTCCCGCCAATAAGGATTGGCGTCAGAGCCAGAACGGAGAACGAGGCCTGCCGATTTTAAATACCGGGTGGCCGGATACCCGCGACGCATGGATGGGGTGCACATTCACTTGCTCAAAGAGTTGGACCTTCGCGACTCCGTCCTGATCGACGGGTTCCCGAGCGTCGGACTCGTGAGCTCCATCGTGGCCAACTACCTGGTGGAGCTGCTTGGCCTGGAACAGGTGGGGGTGGTGGACTCCCCGCAGTTCCCGACCGTCGCCCTCGTCAAGGGGGGCACTCCCCTCCACCCTGTTCGGATCTACGCCGGCGGCCAAGAGAACGGAGGCCGCCCGGTTGTTATTTTCATCTCCGAATTCCAACCGGCCGCGACGATGATCAAGGAGATCGCTGATGCCGTGTTGGATTGGGCCGAGGCGCAGGCGTGCTCCCTCCTCGTGTGCCCTGAGGGCCTCATCGTGGACCAGGGGACCGCAACCAAGGAGACGGTGAACGTGTACGGGGTCGGAAGCACCGACACCACCACCGCGATGCTCAGGGAGAGCGAGGTGCCGATCTTCGAGGAGGGGGTCATCACGGGGGTCGCCGGGGTCCTACTGAACGAGGGGCGCAAGCGGGGTTTCGACGTGATCAGCGTCCTCTCGGAGGCGCATCCTGACTTCCCCGACGCCCGGGCTGCCGCCCGCGTCATCGAAACGGTCGACAAGGTCCTCTTGAAGATGGGGCTCGACACGAAGCCGCTCTACGAGGAGGCGGGTCGCATCGAACAGCAGCTCAGGTCCATCAATCGTCAGGCCCTCGAGGGCCAGGAGCCGGAGGAGTCTCGGCCGACCTCCATGTACGGCTAGGCGTCACCTCGACGCGAGTCCGTCGTTCTTCGGCCCGGGTCTGGATGTTCACGTCCAGAAACTGGGGAAGGAGCCAGAACAGCGTCTTCAGGTGGTCTGACACCTCTCGAACCCAGAAGACAGAGGTTCCAGATGCTAGGGCCATGTAGGGCAGGAGCTGATCGGCGGCGTACCGATCCAGGGTCACCTCGGCTCGAAGGTCGTTCCGCAGCTCACTCGCCGCGCGGTCTGCCAGAACTTCGGCAGCGACCCCCTTCTCCGCGACGGCACTTGCACCGATGCGAGATGCTGTCGTCTTCGCCCAGAGAACCAAGGCACCGCCGCGTCCTTCCGCCTCTCGGTCGCCATAGGTCAGAGCCTTGATGGTGAGGGGCTGGAATTCAGCCAGAGTCTCCTGACTGCTCCCCCTCATCCTCTCTGCCATATGTGTGGGGAGGTTCGATCCATGGGCGTGTCCGCCGATGCGCAGGAGCTGGCCCATGTCCTCCCCTCGAAACGGCGTGAGGAAGGAGATGGGGCTGATGTAGGCACGGACGCGGCCGCCTCCTCGGGGATAATAGCCTCGCCGTCGCACCTCGAAGGACGCCACACCTCCCATTCCCGCGAGAAGCGGGAGAAAGACCCTGCGCGTGTACTCCGCCGGTGGGGACCAGCGCACGTCGGTGCCGCCCTGGATCGTCAGCACCGTCGGCTGGGCGGAAAAGAGGGCCGGAACCAGGACCGCCTGCAAGACCAGCGTCACGCTCCCCGCGGTGCCTACGTCCACGTTCAATCTTCCGCCGCGGACTTCCCGTGGCCGGAAAGCCACCGACCTAGAGCCTAGCTCCAAACCCTCGGCTTCCGCGGAGCAGAGCTGTTGGAGGGCCTCGGCGGCCACCAAGTGCTGCCGCTTAAGACCCGGCTTGGGTCGCCCGGCTCGGATGCGGGTCACGCGAACGCGACGGCCTGTGAGAGCCGACAGGGCTAGTGAGAGGCGGAAGACCTGTCCGCCGCCCTCCCCCGTGGACCCGTCAACCTCCAAGGGCTTCACGGGGTTG
>JBHIBW010000020.1:0-16019 GCA_046759265.1 Thermoplasmata archaeon | reverse complement strand
AGGAGTCCGGGGATGAACGATACGGCCGTCTCGCCCAACCGCACGAGGAGGAGCTGGACGTCGTGAGGCAGAGCGGGGAGGGCCCGGAGGATGACCTCGGTGAGCGACCACGTCGTGAAGACGATCAGGAGGAGGACGAACACCGTCGTGGTGTGCCCCCGGGGGCCCTTCCAGAGGATGTAAAGGACGAGGACGCTGTTGGCGATCAGGGCACCCAAGGAGAGGAAGAGGAAGGGATTCACCACGGGAGGCCCCTCCGCGCCCCCCTACTCCCCCACGATCTCAAACTGGTCCCGGTCCACGATGAGCGGGTGGTAGTCGAGGTCGTGTTTCACCCCCCGTAGCTTGACCAGGGCGATGTACCGCCGTACGCTCCGGGTCAGGCCCACCTCGACCTCCTTCATGTTGAGGTGGACGATACCGTCGGCGAGGAACTCCACCACGTGGAAGGGACCGAAACTCCCGTCGCGGGGGGTTTCCCCGATGAGGAACGTCGTGGCCTCGAGCCCCCGCAGGTCCTCGAAGAAGTCGAAGAGTTCCCTCCGGGGCTCCTGGACGTTCGTCAAGGCGTAGAGGGCATTCAAGGAGTCGATGGCAAGCAGCTCGATCCCCATCTCCTCCTTGTACCGCGCGAGCTGCGATCCCAACCCCGCAAACCAGTCTCGCGGACCCTGGGTCTCCCGAAGCTCCCGCCGAAGCTGGCGGAGATCGAGGATCCGGAGGGAGTCGGCCTTCTGGGGTTCCAGACCCAGGCTCTGGGCCTGGCGCTGGAGGCTGTCCCGGCTCTGCTCGAGGGACACATAGAGGCCCTTGGCCCCGCGCTCCAGGGCCTCGTAATACAGGATCCGGTAGGCGAAGCTGGACTTCAGGCTGCCGGGGGGACCGGCCACGAGGACGAGGAATCCGTCGGGGATGCCCCCCTCTAGCCTCTCGTCCAGCCCGTTAACGCGAGTCTTGATACGCGTAGGCTCCACCAGTTCGGGACCCCCTCAGAACCAGCCAGTCAGGATAACGGGCAAAAAGCCGGGATGCGCTATAAAAAGCCATCGAGAAGTTTTCCGGAAGCGAGGGGAATGCGCGTGGCACGTCTCTACATAACGTAGGATTTATATATTCCGTACACGTAAGGGGAATCTCCGAGGTGAGGCCGTGGGACGGAGGAGCCTGGGGGGAGTGGATGTGCGTCTGCGGCCCTCGGTCTCTATGCCGGCTGCCAGGAAAACCTCGGGAACGGGAGGGTGCGTCCCGTGGCGGACCCCCGGGTTTTGGACATCGACCCCCTTCAACGCCTGTCTGGCCTTCGCTCGGCGCACCACCTGGCAGCCAACCCCTTTTTGTCCCGACCCCCCACGAGACGGTAGTTGCTTTTAGCCCCCCGCCCATGCGCGCGTCGCGATGCCCGGAATCGTGGTGGTCGGGACCCAGTGGGGGGACGAGGGCAAGGGCAAGATCGTTGACTTCTGCGCCCAAGATGCGGACGTGGTGGTCCGGTTCAACGGCGGGTCCAACGCGGGCCACACCGTCATGACAGGGAAGGAGGTGTTTCGCTTCCACCTCATTCCCAGCGGCATCCTGCGCCCGGAGAAGATGAACCTCGTCGGGAACGGCGTCGTCGTGGATCCAGAGGTCCTTCTGGGAGAGGTCGAAGAGCTGCGGGAGCGAGGACACCCCGTCGACAACCTCCGAATCAGCGAACGGGCCCACGTCGTGATGCCTTATCACAAGACCCTCGACGGGCTCGAGGAGGAGCTCAAAGGGGGCCTGAAGGCGGGGACGACTATGCGAGGGATCGGCCCGACCTTCGAGGACAAGGCCGCCCGCATCGGCCTTCGTGTGGGAGATCTCCTAGACGAGGAGGCCCTTCGTACACGCCTCGCCGCGTCCGTCCCCATGAAACAGAAGCTGATCGAAGCCTATGGGGGGAAAGAACGCCTGGCGGAGGAGGGCCTCTTCGAGATCGCGCGCAATTGGGGGGAGGGCCTTCGGAGGTACGTGGAGGACACCTCCCTCCGCCTCCATCACGCGTTGGAAGCAGGGAAGGAGGTCCTCTTCGAGGCGGCGCAGGGGACCCATCTCGACATCGACCATGGCATCTACCCGTTTGGGACCTCCTCCAACGTCGTCGTGGGCGCGGCGTCGGTGGGGTCTGGCGTGGGCGTCCGCCATCTCAACCAGGCCATCGGAGTCACCAAGGCCTTCACGAGCCGGGTCGGGACCGGCCCCTTTCCAACCGAGCTCGAGGGGGCGGAGGCGGCCTACCTCCGCGACAGATCCCTCGGGGAATACGGGACAACAACGGGACGTCCCCGCCGGGTCGGGTGGTTCGATCTGGTCATGGTCCGCTTTGCGGCCCGGGTCAACTCCCTGGACTACCTGGCCGTCACAAAACTCGACGTTCTCGGCGGGCTCGATCCCCTCCGCGTCTGTGTCGCCTACGAGCACGAGGAGGAGACGATCCGCGAGTTCCCCGCAAGCATGCGGGTGTTTGCGGGCTGTCAGCCCATCTACGAGGAGCTCTCCGGGTGGGAGGCTATCAGCGAGGATAGCTGGGTGGAAGCCGTTAAGAGGGGCTACGCCGAGCTGCCGGCGGAGATGAGGGCCTACCTCGATCTCCTCTCCCGCGAAACCGGTGTGCCCGTCGGCCTGGTCTCGCTGGGGCCCGCGCGGGAGGCCACGTTGGACCTCCGAGGGACGTGAGTTGCAGGTCAAAGGACGCGGTGCGCTGCTGCTGGTCCGAATCGCCGGCATCGGTGCTCTGCTTTTCTTCATGGCCTTGGCCTTGAGCACCTTGGCATTTGTGCTTCCGGGAAACTTGGAGATCATTCCTCCGGAGCTTGACGCCACGAGCGCCCGGTTTCAGGATGGCCGCGTATATCTGGACACGACCCTGGGAGTCGGGAACAACGGCTACCACGATATCACCGACCTGGTCATCCTCGTCCAGGCCTCCGTCGCGGACGTTCAGATCGCGGACTATCGGACCCCGCCCGTGACGGCGGCTGTCGGCCGGCAGACCTTCATTGACGTCAACGTCCCCATGGACCTCGCCCCCCTGGCGGCCACGGGGGAGCTCATATTCCGTCCGGCCAACGTGACGTTCACCCTCGGCGTGGCGGCCACCACGGCCCGGACGTTCATCGACTTCGGAGCCTCCTTCACCTTCGCGCAGCCCGTCGACCCCATCGTCCAACAGGCGGAGCTCGACCTGGCCAACGGCACCCTCGCCGTCAACGGCACGGCATTTGACTGGACGGTGCCTTACACGTTCGAGACCGCCTCCTTCCTCCAGGGCAACACCACGGCGCAGATCACCCTCCTCAACGACACGGGTGTCCTGGTGAGCGAGGCTACGGAGGTCGTGCCGCTGGGAACGTTGGTGAACGAAAACGTCACCTTTCCGGTGTCGGCGGCGATGGGCCTCGATCTGGCCACGCGTCCTCAGAACCTGATCGTTCGGCTGGAGCTCGTTCTCCCGGGCGGGTTCGTCGTATCCTATGACAGCGTCGTCGCATGGGATCCGGGAGGGCCTTAGATGCAGTCGCGATACCATCCCGGCCGCGCCGTCGTCTCAGGGATTGCCAACGCCATCCCGTTCCTCATCGTTCCCATCCTCGTCCTGCGGACGCTCCCGAATCTCCTGGGTCAATTCCTCCCGCCAGAAGTTCTGACTCAACTCCTCACTCTGGAGTCCATCATCCTCCCCTTGGGGATCGGCATCACGATCCTGGCCGCCCTCACCGCCCTCTTCGGCAAGGGGCTCGCCGGGCGGGTCGCCTTCGGAACGGGACGGCAGATGGTCAAGCTGGCCTGGGTCTACTTCATCTTCGCGGGAGGCCTCATCAGCATCAGCCTTCTGGGCGTTTCCGTTTTCCTGGACTTCCACCTGCTTCTCTACATCCTGTACGCCGCGATCCTCATCGGGGCCCTGTATTTTGTGGTGGAATACTTCGTCTATCGGCGGACGTATCAGATGGCCGCCTACCCGGCGGACTTTCAGACGGGGGGGCCCTACTAGGCCGCCGGTCGGGCCGCGAGCTGCTTGGTGAACCGGCAGGACTGGCAAAGCCGGGAGACGGTGGGCTCGCCGCACTCCGCGCAGGGGGAAAGGGCCGCCGGCGGATGCTTCTGGCGGAGCAAGTCCTTGAGCTCTTCGTAGCTGCTGAGCAGGGCGTGTCGAGTGCCCGGGCTGTCCCGTTCCAGGGCGAAGAGGACCTCCCGGTAGCGGTTCCGGAGGCCGCGTTCGGCGTAGGGGCAGGAACCGTCGTAAAAGGGGATTTCCGTGAGGAGCGCGTAGAGGTAAACTTCCTTCTCTGGGACCGTGCGGAGCGGCTGAACGCGGGGCACGAGCCCCGGCTGGAGATGGTCGTGGGGCCCCATCCGGGCGAGCTTCTCCAGGTCCGCGCGACCGAGGTTCATCAGCACGCTCTGGGCGGTGTCGTCCAGGTTGAGGCCAGTGGCCAAGTAGTCGGCCTCCACCTCGCGGGCCAGCACGTTGAGCGCCTTGCGGCGAAAGACGCCGCAGTAGGAACAGGGAATCGTCTCCGGATCGGTCGACACGACCGTGTCCATCTCCCATCCGACGAGGTCCCGGTAGGACAGGACCCGGTGTTCGAGGTCCAGCTGTCGACACAGGTCCGCAGCGGACTCCAAGCTCGGAGGGCGGTACCCCTCGATGCCCTCGTCCACGGTGATGGCCACGAGTTCAACGTCGGGCCGGTGGCGCATGATCCCGTGGAGGATGTAGGTGGCCACGCTGCTGTCCTTCCCCCCGGAGAGCGCACACGCGACCCGGGTAGAGCCCTTCAGACGAAGCTGACGGCGAACCTCACGCTTGGCCCGTGTCTCCACGAAGGCCGCAAAGTGCTCGTGGCAGAGGTGGGCCCCGCTGTAGCGAACGAAGGTCACCGCCTCCTCCCCGCACCGGTCACACCGCACGTCGGGCCATCGAGAGGGGCCCCTTAAAGCTTCGAGACTGGCCGTCCGAGCCTCCTATCCACGAGTGATAATCGCGCCGCCAAGCCTTTTACGCCGGCCTCCCAAGGCGAGGCGGCTGGAGATGCAGGCAACCTCACCCTGGAGAAAGCACGCGCCCTTCGTCGCCTTCATGGCCGCGCTCTTCCTCCTGGCCTACTATATCGATCAGAACCTGAACGCCTTCCTGCCGGCCCTTCACTCGGCCACCATCCTCATTCAGCTCGCCTTGGCGGCGACCGTCATCGCGGTCCTTCGGAACGTCGTGGGGATCAAGGCATTCGGCACCTTCGCCCCCGTCATCATCGCGTTCAGCATGCTCTTCACGGGCCTCGTGGTGGGGCTCCTGCTGTTTGGCGCGGTCCTCCTCGTCATCATCCTCACGCGGAGCGCCATCCACGGGCAGCGCATCCAGCAGAGCCATCGGGCGGCCATCATGGTCCTCATGGTGGCCCTCGTGGCCATCCTCCTGACCGCTTACGCCTCCAGCCTCGGACGGCCGGAGATCGCCTTCGTGCTCCTGTTCCCCGTGGTCATCACCTCGTGGGTCGCCGACCAGTTTCTCCTGCGGGTCTCCAAGGTGGGCTGGGGTCCCCCGACGAAGGCCCTCCTGTGGACGCTGCTCCTCGTCGCAGCCGCCTACCTGGTCATCGCACAGGAATGGCTCGTGAACCTGGTCATCGCGGAGCCCATGAGCTGGCCTCTGCTCGTCCTGCTCAATTGGTCCCTCGGGACCCGGGTGAAGATGCGGCTCTCCGATCGACTCCGGTTCCGCCCCCTCCGGCGGATCGAGGACGTGCTCCTCCAGGGGGGCGTCTCTGCCACGGTCCTCACGGTCACCCAGCGGAACCGCGAGTACGTCGACCGCTACAACCCGACCGAGGTCATGGGGAGCCTGAACAAGGCGCGGGCCAAGGCCCTCCTCATGGCCGAGGGCATCCCCGTTCCCGAGAACCACGCCCTGATCTCCACCAAGCAGGGGATGGACGAGGCGGTCGAGGTCTTCCTTCGGACGCCGGCGTTCGTCGTGAAGCCGGCCAGCGGCTATGGAGGGGAGGGCATCCTCGTGGTCCAGGGTCGGCGAGGCAAGCTCTTCGTGACCTCGCAGGGGCTGCTAGGGCTGGACGACCTGGTCTCCCATCTCCGAAGCGTCCTCGAGGGCGACTTCAACTTCGAGAAGGGCGACGAGGTCCTCATCGAGGGGATGCTGACCCCCCACGGGTTCGTGAAGCCGTTTGCCCCGAAGGGCGTCCCGGACGTGCGCATCCTGTGCCTCCTCGGCTACCCGGTGATGGCCATGCTGCGTCTCCCGACGGTGCAATCCCAAGGCAAAGCCAACCTGCACCTCGGGGCCGTGGGCGTGGGAATCGAGCTCGCCACGGGCACCGTCCGATACGGGACATGGAAGGGGGAAATCGTGCGGCGCCACCCGGACACCGGGGCCCGCTTGACCGGGTTCGAGGTGCCCTTCTGGGCGCAGATCCTGGAGATCGCCTCGGAAGCCCAGCGGATCTCCGGCCTCGGGTTTGCCGGCGTGGACATCGTCCTCGACGCACAGCGTGGGCCGGTGGTGCTGGAGGTGAATCGACGCCCGGGACTCGAGATCCAGAAGGCCAACGGGACCGGGCTCCTCCCGCGGCTTCGCGCGATTGAGGCCCTGCCGCGTCGAGAAGGGTCGGCGGAGATGCGGGTCTTGAAGGCGATGGAGTTGGACCGTCACGATTGGATTTTCCGCTCGGAGCGGACCACGGCGGACTCGGATGAAGCCGGGGCCGTGCCAGAGGAAGAACCGCTTCAGACGGTCTCTCCCCCAGGGGGGTCCCGCCGATGACCGAGGATGGCGACTCGGCCCGCCGCATGCGGGGCCAGGTCCGTCGGGCGCAGACGAAGAAGGCCGTCGTCGTCGCAGCTTCCCTCTTGGGCGCCGCCACACTTCTGGCCGTCCTCGCCTCCGCGGGCCTCGTGCGACTCCCTCTGGACGGTCCTCGTCTCTCGGATGACCACGCCTGGATCGCGAGCCTCACCGGGTCGGATCGGCTGAGAGCACTAGGGTACGACGGCACGGGGGTGACGATCTGCCTGGTGGATTCGGGTATCGATCTGCTGCACCCCGACCTGGCCCCCACCCGCCTCACCGCATGGAATGACCTGGTCAATCGCGAACCCCTTCCCTACGACGACAGCGGCCACGGGACCGCGATGGCGGGACTCATCGTCGGCCAAGGAAACGTTCAGGGACTCGCGCCAGGCACTTCCTTGATCGTCGCGAAGGCCCTTCGGGCGGACGGAACCGGAAGCTCGGACACCATCGGACGAGCCATCCGCTACTGCATAGATCCCGACGGGGATGGGAACCGACAGGACGGAGCCGACATCATCTCCCTCTCCCTCGGAGCCCAGACCACCCCCTTCGTCACGAACGCGGCTGCCGTCGCGGCCCGGAATGCGACCGAGGCGGGCATCTTCGTCGTCTCTTCGGCCGGCAACGACGGACTGCGGGACGACGGGGACGTGGGGACCCCCGCCAACGAGGCCCTTGTCCTCGCCGTGGGGTCGGTGGACCGGGACCTCGTCATCGCTCCCTTCAGCTCCCAGGGGAACAACAGCCCCCTTCAGACGCCACCCCGCGTGGACCCCCACCGGAAGCCGGAGTTCGCGTTCCCGGGAGTGGGCCTCTTCACGACGACCGGAGGCGCCTCCTACACCGCCATGACGGGAACCTCGGCCTCGGCTGCGCTCCTGTCGGGCCTGATGGCTCTGCTGCTCCAGGCCCATCCGGAACTCGCCAAGGTGAACGTCCCCTCGATCCTCGCGACGAAGACGGCGCTGATGCAGACGGCGGCCCCGTACACGTCGCAGATCCGCCCCCACGATGACCACTATGGCTACGGGCTCGCCCAGGTCTATGAGGCGCATCTTCTCCTCAGCGCCGGCGGCTGAGGCCGTCCTCGCTATCAAAATCGACAACGGAGAGGGAGGCTTTTTCCACCCTTGGAGGGAGGACCGGAGGAGGTGAGATCGGTTGGATATCGCGGAAGTGGGCATCCTCCTCTGGGGGGTCACCCTCGGCTGGTTCCTCATGTTCGCGATTCGGCGGTACAAGGTCCACTGGGGAGCCTTCGGGACCTTCCTCTCCGTGATCATGGGCTCGACGCTCGTGAAGTTCCTCTACGCGACCGAGCTGCTTCCCTGGTATGGCATCGGGCTCTTCGTCGGGGTCTTCGGCAACCAGATCGCGCGGTTCGCCGGAACCGTGGTCGGAGGCCGCACGGGCCAGGGACTCCTGGAGATCTCCGCCTTCTCCGTGAAACCGAAGGGGACCGAGTCGGATGACGTGGGCCGAGATCCAGAAAGCGAAGGCACGGCATGAGCGGAGACTCCTCCGAAAGCGAAACGTCGTCGGCTTGGCGGTCGGGAAAAAGACCGTCGGGGGGGAGGAGACCGACGAACTCTGCCTCGTCGTCCTCGTTCGGAGAAAGCTCCCGGAAGCGGAGCTCGGATCCCGCGAGAGGATTCCCAAGACGATCAACAACGTCACCACCGACGTCGTGGAAACCGGTGATCTGGAGGCCCTCGGACAGCGCGTCCGCGTGGTTCGGCGGCCAGTGGATCGGTGGCGTCCCGCGCCCAGCGGGGTGAGCCTCGCCCACCGGGACGTCAGCGCCGGCACCCTCGGATGCGTGGTCCGTCACGCCTCGGAGCCCCATATTCTCTCGAACAACCACATCCTTGCGGACTCCGGCCGGGCCACGATGGGGGACCCCATCCTGCAGCCGGCGCCCGAGGATGGCGGACGGGATCCCGAGGATGTCATCGCCAACCTAACAGACTTCGTCCCGATTCGTTGGCGTTGGCGCGGGCTGCTACGAATCTTCCGCCCGTTTTTCCCCCGGAGGAACCTCGTGGATTGCGCCCTTGCTCGACCGGTCAGTGCCGCGGACCTTCGAGGGGACCTCCTGCGCATCGGTCCGCTTGAAGGGATCACGGCGGCCTCCATCGGCCTGGGCGTTCGGAAGAGCGGGAGGTCGACCGGCCTCACGCGCGGCAGGGTCACTCACCTCGATGCCACCGTCACGATTCGATATGGGCCGAAGCGAGAGGCAGTCTTCACCGACCAGATCCTGACGACCGCGATGTCGGAGCCGGGCGACAGCGGGGCCCTGGTCGTGGACAAGGCGCGCAAGGCGGTCGGGCTGCTCTTCGCGGGGAGCAAGCAGGTCTCGGTCCTCAACCGGATGTCCCATGTACTCTCTGAACTTCGAGCTGACGTCGTGCCCGGGCGTTTCCCCCGGCCGGGTCGAGCGATGTCCAGTTTCGGTCCCCTCTAAAAGAGGGTTTTTAACTCCTCCAGCCATCGTTCGCGGGAACCGGGGATGGAACAAGTCTGGGTGGAGAAGTACCGACCCAGGAACCTGGGGGAGGTCGTCGATCAGGTCGATATCGTCTCCCGGCTCCACGCGTACGTGAAGACGGGGAGCCTGCCACACCTCCTCTTCGCCGGGCCGGCGGGGACCGGGAAGACCACCTCGGCCATCGCCCTCGCCCGGGAGTTGTTCGGAGAGGACTGGCGCACCAACTTCGCTCAAACTAACGCGAGTGATAGCAGAGGGATCGACGTCATCCGCACGACGATCAAGAACCAGGCCCGGATGGCGCCCATCGGCGAAGGGGGGTTCAAGATCATCTTCCTCGACGAGGCGGATCACCTCACGAACGATGCGCAGGCCGCCCTCCGCCGTACCATGGAGCTGTACACCCGGACGGCCCGATTCATCCTCTCCGTAAACTACTCCAGCCGGATCATCCCGCCCATTCAGAGCCGCACCGCCGTGTTCCGGTTCCGGCCTCTCAAGCCGGAGCACGTCCAGGAGTACATGACCCGGATCGCGAAAGCGGAGGGCCTCAAGGTGACCTCGGAAGGAATGGACGCCCTCGTCTACGTCGCCCAGGGAGACCTCCGCAAGGCCACCAACGCCCTTCAGGTCGCCGCCGCCGTCTCCTCCAAGATCGACGCGGATTCCCTCTACCGGGCCGCGAGCGCCGCTCGTCCGGAGGCGGTAAAGAAGCTCGTAGAGACCGCCCTCACCGGGGATTTCCTGGGTGCAAGAACGATGCTGGACGACCTCCTTCTCGAGTACGGCCTCGCCGCGGAGGACCTCCTGCGTGAGATCTACCGGGCCGTCTACGATCTCAGCGTTCCGGATCGGGTGAAGGTGGAGATGGTCGACCGCGTCGGGGAGGCGGACTATCGACTCATTCAGGGGAGCAATGACAGGATTCAGCTGGAGGCCCTCCTCTCGCGCTTTGCCCTCTTGGGGAAGGACCTCGGGTAGCTCCGTTATCGAGGCCGAGAACGAGGGCCTAAGGTTTATTACCGCGCCGAAAGCCCAGAATGCCTTGTTATGAGGCGTGGCCGCGCTCGCAGTCTCCAGCCTTCACTCCGCTTCATGAACGTGCTGTTCTGGGGGCTCTTCCTCGCCATTGCGGTGGGCTCCTTCCTCTTCGCTCAGGACTTCGGGCTGAGTTTTGACGCCACGCTCTCCCTGACCACCTACACGACCGTGGTCCAGGGAATCGGCGTCCTGCTGGCCATCGTCCTAGCCGGGGTCCTTCTCCTCATGCTCAACATCTCCTCGGCCGCCGCCAGCCTGGAGGACCGGACGCTGGGTGTGCTGAACAACCGCCTCGGCTGGTCCGTCATCAAGTGGAGCGACGACCTGGAATTTCGAATCGACGAGGAGTTCGTCGGTCAGGCCTACACGGCCAGCTACGAGGAGCAGCAGCCCACGGGGGATCACCTGGAAAAGGAGCTCGACGACCTCCTGGACGCGATTCTTGTCGAGGAGGACACCGGGGGGCCCCAGGTTCAGCAGACCGTCGCGAGCCAGCAGACCCGGACCGCGCTGAGCAGCGACGTGCGGGAGGTCATCTCCGCCGTCCGGGAGCGGAAACACCTCCTCGGGCGGAAGACGGGCTTGCTCCGGACCATGATGGGGCCCCTGGCCATGCTCGGCGCCCTCGTGGCGCTCGCCGCGTGGGCCATCCCGGCCATCGACGGGTTCCTCATCTATCAGGCCACGCTCAACACCTCTCTCGTTCTTCTGAGCACGTACGGCGGCATGGTCGCCCTGCTCTTTCTCGCGGCCGCGGGGGTCAAGGCGGTCTCGAAGTAGCATCCCTTCGAGGCCCGCACACGATTAAGTAGCCACCTCACGTGATAGCCCACCATGGGCTACATCGACCTCCGAAGCGACACCGTCACCCTTCCGACGGCCGAGATGCGTGAGGCGATGGCTGCCGCCGAGCTGGGGGACGACGTCTTTGGAGAGGACCCCACGGTGAATCGGCTTCAGGAACGGGCCGCCGACGTGCTAGGTCAGGAAGCCGGCCTGCTTGTTGCCAGCGGCACCCAGGGGAACCTGGTCTCGCTTCTGGCCCAGACCCACCCGGGGGACGAGGTCATTCTGGAGGCGGACTCCCACGTCTACAATAACGAGGTCGCGGGCCTCTCCCGGGTCGCAGGCCTCATCCCGCGGCCGCTGCCGGGAGAACACGGGGCCTATAGCGCAGAGCAGGTCGAAGAAGCCCTTCGCCCGCCCAACGTGCACTTCCCCCGCACCCGCCTCTTGTGCCTGGAGAACACGCATAACACGGCTGGAGGGACCATCCTGCCCCCTTCGCAGCAACGTGCGATTGCCGCGGTGGCGGAAGAACACGGGCTGCGCGTCCACGTCGATGGGGCCCGCATCTTCAACGCCGCGGTGGCCCTGGGCAAGCCCCCGTCCGCCCTGACTGAGGGCGTGGATTCGCTGACCTTCTGCCTCTCAAAGGGTCTCTCCTGTCCCGTCGGCTCGGTGGTCGTGGGCCCACGAGCGTTCATCGAAGAAGCCCGCCGCGCCCGGAAGCTCCTGGGAGGCGGGATGCGCCAGGCCGGTGTCCTCGCCGCCGCGGGGCTGGTCGCCCTCGACACGACGGTGAATCGGCTGGCGGACGACCACGCCACGGCCCAGGTCCTCGCGAAAGGCGTGGAACGCCTGCCGGGGTTGGGGATCGACTCGGACAGCGTTCAGAGCAACATCGTCATCTTCGACGTAAGTGAGATCGGGGCCACCTCCGCCGAATTTGCGGCGGAGCTGCACCAGCGCGGACTGGGCGTCACGACCAAGGGCGCGACCCTCGTACGGTGTGTCACGCACCGGGGGATCGAGAGGGAGGACGTGGAGGGAGCGCTGGAAGTCCTCGAGGCAACGCTTCAGTCTTCGACGGGTTCCTCGTGAGCGTGGGCCTCCGGTCCTGAAGGGCCCAGGACGGCTGGCCGACGCTTGGGTAGCAACGCCCGACGAAGAACGAGGACGGCCGCGATCAATCCCCCAGCAAACAGAGGAAGCACCACCCACGGCAGGTTGGGGATGGTTCGTTTGTGCACGCGGTAGGGCTGGTTTCCGTTAGGGGCTCGGTCGAGGGGGTCCTGAAAGCTGTCCGCCCCGTCGTAATTCTCGAACGTGACGTCCAGGTGATCGTCTCCGAACCCGCCGAGGGAAGCGTAGGACACCTCAAAGATGAGACTCGTGTTCGTGGGCTCCACCGTCACGTTGATCGGCTCGACGAAGATCCAAGCGCTTCCGTCCCATTGCTCTAGGTAGCTTCCGGACGCCGAGTGGACGAGCCGAAAGTCGGGCACCGGCCCTCCCCCGCGGGGAAAGTCGATGTAGATGGTGTAGGTGTAGTTCCCCACGTCGGGAAGAGCGGCGAGATCTTCTCGGAAGTACATGTGGGTCGCCGTGGGGCTGAAGTAGAGGTCGACCATGTCTGCCGGGGTCGGGGCGTCGCCGGGATCCTCGGGGCGCGTGTCATCCAGCTGAATCCACGCCGTCGGCAGGCCCTGCGCCAGCCCCAAGGGCAGCGCAAGAAGCACCAGAAGGACGGCCCAGCCTCTCACTCATCCCCCTCCTCGCTCGCCTCACGCGTCAGCAGGACGTTGAGGAGCTCGAGTTGATCCATGGCCTTCTGCCCTTCCATGGGGACGACCAGATGGACGCCCTCCCCCGCGATGACATCTTCCACAACCTCGGCACCGGGGTGGACGTCCACGCGCCCCTCGGAGTAGATTCCCTTGACCACCGCGCCCGGCATCAGGACGACGTTGCCCGTGGCGTAGACCAGGCCCTGCACGTAGCTGAGGCGCCCGAGCCTCACCTCGCCGGCCGTGATCAGGTTGCCGAACACCTTGGCACCCTCGCCCAGGTGAATGCCCTTCCGGGCCTTGGCGCTGCCCTGGAGCGTGGAGTTCGCCGCCAGGCCGAGACGGCCCTCCGTCACCACATTGCCTTCCATCTCGGTGCCTTCCAAGATGCCCAGGTCCATCCCGACGCGGGTGAGCCCGGGGACGGCCTTGGGATCCTCGAGACGATGGCCGCGGCGCGACGTACTCCGCCGCCTTCGCGGAGGTTTCAGCGTCGAGGGAGGCACCTTTCGGGGACCGGTGTCCTTGCCCCGCCGAACCTCCAGGAGGAGGGGGACGGCCAGCGCCAGGGGTAGGACAAGGCCCAGGAGGAGGAGCCAGGGTAGCGAGAACTCCACCAGCTAATCACCCCCCGTGAGGGCCTTGTCCGCTTTGGTGTGGCCATTGCCGTTGTGGACCGTGTGGGCCCACTTGTGGTACCCGTTCCTCCGGAAGAGGAGGGACAGGAGCGCCAGGGTGCAGATGAAGACGTTGAGGACGAACCCGATGACCAGTCCGGGCAGGATCCAGCTGAAGCTCTTTCGCCGGTCCAGATAGACGCCGAGGCCCACCTCGAAGAACGGGGCGAAGTTCCCGACGGCGCTGTAGGTGAAGACCGAGAGGGTGCCGATGTACAGGGGCAGCAGGGGCGGGGCGCCCATGGCGAAGGCCGCCAGGCCCACCATCCAGCCGAAGAACACGAGGACGGGGGCGAAGTAGACCCAGAGGAAGAGCAGCATGTCGAGTTTCTGGACCCGGCTAAGTCCGCGGGCCCGGAGGGTGGCCCCGCTATGCCGGAAAGCGGCCTGCATGTGGCCTTTGGCCCACCGCTTTCGTTGCCTCCAGTACGCTCGCCAGGTCGTGACGGCTTCCTCGTAGGACTCGGCCTCCAGGACGTACCGGACACGATACCCTTCCAGGACCGTCTTGGCCGTCAGATCGGTGTCTTCCGCCAGCATGTGCGTGTCCCAGCCACCGAGGGCCACCAGGACGTCACGCCGGAAGCCGCCCACGGTCCCGCCGTACTGGGGGATGAGGCCGAACCGGTCCCGGGCGACCTGATCGACCCGGTAGCCTCCAATGCGCTCCAGGGTCACGAGCTTGGAGACGAAGCTCTCGTCTTCGTTGTAGACGGTCACCCGACCCTGGACCGCGCCCACCTCGGGATCCACGAAGGGGGCCACCAGCTTCTCGACAATGTCAAACTGGGGCAGGTAGTCGGCGTCGAAGGTGAGCACGACCTCCCCCTTCGCCCGCTGAAGGCCTGCGTTCATGGCGGCGGCCTTCCCCTGGCCGCCGTATGGGCGGTGGAGGGCCCGAATGAAGGGATAGCGCGAGGCGAATTCTTCGAGAAGGTCGCCCGTCCCGTCCTTGGAGGCGTCGTCGATCGCGATGACCTCCAGGCGATCCTTCGGGTACGTCAGGCCGCCCAGGCGACGCAGGAGGTTGCCCACGACCTTGACCTCGTTGTGGCAGGGTACGAGGATCGTGACGAGGGGCCGGTAGAGGCCGGCGACCTCCTGGTAGCTCTGCTCCGTGGGCTTGCGGAACAGCGCCAGGTAGGAGAAGGCGTAGTGGCGGATCATGTAGACGAGCATGACGCCGACGATGGGGATCAGGAGATACTCGATCACGAGCTCGCCTCCGGAGCCCAGCGGCCCATGAGGGACATCCCCACGGACCACACGACCACCATCCAGAGGAAGTCGACCATGGGTGCAAAGAGGAAGTGGACGAATTCGAAGGCTCCCAGACCCACGTAGTGGGTGGAGGATGCGATGAGGACGAGGCGGTTGATGTTCCAGAAGATGCCCACGCCCGTCCCGACGCCAGCCCAGATTCCCTTGAACCACAGCGGGCCCTGGAGCAGGCCCATGGTCGCGGCCAGGATCATGCCGAAGATGGCCACGGTGATGAGGCCGGAACACTCGACGAGGATGGAGAAGAAGGCGACGTCCCCATCCGCCGTGGGCACGACCAAGGTGGGATCGTTCGGGGGGAGGATGAGGAGGGAGGGGACGCCCCCCAGGGTGAGGATGAACTGGGTAGCCTGGGCGGTGAGCACCCACGCGATCGGGAAGGCGAGGGAGAGAGCGAAACCTCCGGCTACCCCTGCTAGCACTAAGGCGTGCCCTATGCGGGGCTGAATCCACAGCCGCGGCATGCTCTCGCTACCCTGGTTGCCGGTGGAAGTGGCCTTTCTTCCTCCTGGTAGGATAAAAACCGGGCCCGTGCCTACTTGAGACGTGGGACGGGATTCTCAGAGGCGATTCTCAGGGGGCGGAATATCCGTCCACGGCAGGGGGAGGAACTCCTATTATCACGCTTGCTAATTTTGTGAGGGCTTTATTACGCCTACTGGCGTCTAACCATGGGAGACCTTTGGCGGAGGGAAATCCTTCGCCCCCGGGGGGGACAGTCGCATGAACCAGAGTGACATGGACGAAGTGCAACGCAGGATCGCTGACATGACCATGCCAGAGTCCGGATCCTCGCACAAAGAGGAGGAGCGGGCCTCAACCCCCGTTCTCGGCGGGAGAGTGCGATATGCTCTGGAGAGGGTCGTGGCCTTTGGGGAGCCCATACGGCTCCACACGGATGCGGCTCGCCGGTTCAAGGAACGGCGCTTCCGCGAGGCCTTCCGAGCGGCGAAGGACGCCATCGCGCGGATCGAGGGCGAGTCAAGGGACTACGTGGAGACCGGCATGGCCCTTGCCATCGCCTCTGCACGGCGCATTCTCGAGACTTCGGAAGGCACGACGGCGTGGGCCGGGAAGGTAAGTCGCCTCCTGCGCGAGGCCATGCATGCGTTCGAAAGCGGTTCCTT
>JBHIBW010000019.1:0-16107 GCA_046759265.1 Thermoplasmata archaeon | reverse complement strand
TCCAGATGGACTCCTTCCTGGATCCCGCGACTCCCATCGACATCACCTACGTCGTGGAGTACTTCGAGAGGATGGACTGGCCCTGGCTGAGTACCACCGTCCCTGGCCTGACCGTGATACCGGGCAGTTCCTCGATGCCTGTGGACCTCTTGGTCTCGGTCCCGGCCGATGCGAAGCCGGGCCTGTACGAGGCCATGTACCTGTTCACCTTGGACAACGGAGACGTCACAACCCTGCCGGTCATGGTGAACGTCGCGGCGACCGGATTCCCGATGGAGTTCGGGGCTTCGAGTCCAGGCGACTACGGCCACTATCAGAACGGGGTTACCTACGGCGAGTGGTGGGGCGACGATGCTGCGGCTTCCGGAGACTACCGGTACCACATGGTGGACCTTCCGGAACCGGCCACCGTGACGGTCATCTCGGAGTGGAATGACCCGCGCTCGGTGCACCAGCTCTTCATCCTCACCAACCTGACCGATTGGTTCAGTGAGAACTACGGCGCCCGGTTCGGACCGGGAACCCAGGACACGATCGCTTCCACCGACGTCGAGCTGCTGACGTCGAACGGCACCTCGATCTCGGCGCCGCTCAATAGCGGCCTGAGCATCATCGTGCTGAAGGCCTTCCACGTCCAATCCATGAGCATCGGCGAGAACCCGAAGAGCCAGGCGGGCGTCATCGATCTCGACCCCGCAGGGCTGATTGGCGTGGGTGTGCCCGTCGAGGGCACGGAGGTCTTCACCGTCACCTCGGATCTCGGGTTCCCCGACATCGAGGGCCTGGTGGAGACGGGCAGCGAGACGTTGACCCCCGATCTGCCTGTGGAGCCGTACCCGTTCCCAGGCGGCGACTTCGTCGCGTACCTCTTCGGCGCCCCGAACACGTTCAACACGGTCGTCGCGTCCGGCGTCTCTCGGGCGAGCTACGTGATGTTCTTCCACAGTGGAGCGCGGGACGTGGACTACGGGCTCTTCTACGACAGCGACTGCGACGGCACCTACGCCGTGACCGACGATGTCATCGGGACCGTGGCCTCCACGGGGAACAACCCCGAGCTGGCCACCGTGAACAACCCGAGTCCGGGATGCTATTGGCTCCACGCCGCAGGCTTCGATGTGGATCCGGGCAGTCTCTACGACCTGACCCTGACCCTCGTCGAGACTCCGTTCGTCGAGTTCACTAGCCTTCCGTCGTCGATCGCCCCGGGCGTCCCCGAGACGGTGATCATGGACTGGACCCTGCCGCACATCTCACAGACCTTCGCCGGCAACGCGTTCGTCGGTTCCTCGCAGTTCCCGCGAGCCATCCCGGTGCCGATTTCGCTGGTGCCGGACCTACCGCCGATGCTCTCCGGGCTGTCGCCGGCGGATGGCTCGATTCTCTCCGGAAACACACCAACGATCGGCCTCGACTGGCAGGACACGCCCGATGCGTTCGAGTCGTCGGTGGACCAGGACTCACTCGTCCTGATCGTGGACGGGGCGGATCTCAGCAATCTGGCCGTAACCACGGCGACGGGTGTTGACCTCAACCTGCCCTTCGCCCTCGCGGATGGCGCGCACGACGTCTTCCTCGAGGTCTGGGATGAGACGGGCAGCCAGAACCGGACGGCCTGGAGCTTCAGCATCGATTCGCAGGCGCCCAGCTTGGCCATCACGGAACCGACGGTTTCCATCACGAACGACCCCGCCGTGTCCGTCGCGGGCACGACGGATCCGGGGGCCATCGTGACGGTCAACGGGACGCCGGTGAGCGTTGGAGTGACCGGGACCTTCCGGGTCGACCTGACTCTCGGCGACGGGGCACACAGCCTGCCCGTCATCTCGACGGACCCCGCCGGGAACAGCGCGAGCACCGCGGTCGACATCATCGTCGACACGGTCGCGCCCTCGATTACGCTGGTCAGTCCACCCTCCACGGTGGAGGTCGCGAGCGTGACGATTGCCGGGACCACGGAGGCGGGGGCTTCCGTCTACGTGAACGGGGTCGCCGTGGGCGTGGATGCCACCGGGGCCTTCTCGACCAACGTGGCGCTGAACACCGGGTCCAACACCATCACGGCCGTGGCAATGGACGCCGCGGGCAACTCGGGTTCGACCTCGGCCACCGTGACGTTCAACGATCCGGTTCCGGGCCTGCAACAGGACCTCGACGACGCCAATGCCGGCCTTAACACGGCCCAAGACGTCGCAGCGGCTCTCCAGCTCCAGCTGTTCGTGGCGATTGCCATCGCCGTGATTGGCTTGGTGCTGGCGGCGGTCCTGTTTGTCCTCTGGTGGAGCGGGCGGAAGAGGCCGTAGTGTTGGTCTCGGACGGGACTCGAGCGCGATGCGGCGAGCGGTAAGCCGATCGCTGGTCTGGATGGGGAAGTCATCCTAGCAAGCGCGAGCGGACGCCCTGTCCCGGAATCGGAGGAGACCTAAGACGGGGTTCAGGTCCCCGGGCTCCCCGCATTTACGACCTCCCGCTCCCCCTCCAGCAGCCGGATGTAGAGGTACATTGGTCCGGCCATCTTGGCGACCATGGTGCCTGCCTCGGTGAGGGAATAGAGTACACGCGGGGGACGGTCCTCGACGACCTCACGACGCACCCAGCCACGGCCCTCCAGGTCCTTCAGTCGGAGGGAGAGGGTCCGCGAGCTAATGCCCATGAGGAGTTCGCGGAACCGGGAAAAGCGGAGCTGGCCGGTCCGGTACAGCAGGTAGATGATGGGGACGGTCCACTTCTTCGTGATGGCTCCGATGATGCGGGAGCTGCGTTGGGCCTCCTCGATCGGATCCACCTCCTCGCTGAGCTCCGCGCTCGCCTCCTCCACGAAGCGCACACACTCGTCGGCAAACTCTGCAAACCGCTCTGTCGTTGTGACAAGCATGGGGACCACTTTACCTCGGGTTACAAGCGGCTGATAAGAATACTGAAGACCTTATATACTTTTTACATTTAGTTTTGTAAGTAAAGCGATAGGGTGGCTACCGTGAACTTTTCTCGCATCCTTGCTCTCTTCCTCGCCGTCGTCGCCGTCGGGGCCGCCGCCCTCACCATCCTCGACCAGTTCTACGACATCCGGTTCGAGATCTTTGACCTCTTCTACGACGGGCTGGGGCAGCAACTCCTCATCACGATTCTCGTCGGCATCCTCGCCCTGGTATTCTTCCTCCTCTCGCAGGTCACCGCCCTCCGCGAGGAGCTGGACGACAGGCGCCGCAACGAGCTGATCAACCACGGCGGCCCTGCCGCGGGTGACCTTGTCGTGGCCCCTCTGGACGGCGAGCCCATCCTGAAGGCCGAGGCCGTCCGGAAGGTGTACGACACGGGCAGCGTGCAGGTGGAGGCGCTCCGGGGCATCGACCTTGAGGTGAAGCCGGGGGAGATGATCGTGATCATGGGCCCCTCAGGCTCCGGCAAGACCACGCTCCTCAACGTCCTCTCGGGCCTCGACGACGTCTCGACCGGGACGGTCTCAATCCGCGGCCTCCCCGTGTCGGACCTCTCCGACCGCGATCGGACGGACTACCGGGCGGCGAAGATGGGGTTCGTGTTCCAGTCCTACAACCTGATCCCCGTCCTGACGGCCGCGGAGAACGTGGAAATTCCCCTTCTCATCCTCGGCGTCGGGGCGAAGGAGGCCCGCCAGCGGGCCCTGAATGCCCTCGCGGCGGTGGGGTTGGAGGGCGAAGGGGGACGGAGACCCCTCGAGCTCTCCGGCGGCCAGCAGCAGCGGGTCGCCATTGCCCGGGCCATCGTCAACGACCCGGAGGTCGTATTCGCCGACGAGGCCACCGGGAACCTGGATGCGGAGACCAGCGAGGAGGTGGTGGCCCTCCTCAGCCAGCTCAACAGGTCGAACGGCCTCACCCTCGTCGTCGTCACCCACGACCCCGCCGTTACGGAATACGCGGACCGCATCCTGACGATCCGAGACGGCGCCATCGCGGAAGAACAGACCCTGCAGGAGGCGTCGCTTGGCGGAGATCACCCTAGCTAACGTCTCCTTCATCCTGGCCGTCGCGGCCATCCTCCTCGTCTTCGTGGCGGCCCTGCGAAAGCGCCTTCTGCTGCGCCTCGCCCTTCGAAATCTCATCCGGCGGAAGACCCAGGTGGCCCTCGCCATCGCCGGGCTCACGGTGGCCACTTCGATCATCTCCGGTGCCCTAGTCATCGATGCCAGCTTCGACGCCACGGTGACGGCCATCGTCCTGCGGGGAACCGACCTGGTGGACGAGCTCATCGAAGAGGAGGACGAAGCGGGCAATCCCTCCTTCTTCAACGAGACCGTGTACGACGATCTCGAAGCCGAGTTGCCCTCCATGGAACACGTCGACGGACTGGCGCCTCGCATCCTCCTGCCCGCTTCGGTCAAGGCGAATCGCACCGGCCTCGTGGATCCCAGCCTGAACCTCATCGGCTTCGACCCCGCTGTGGACCTGGGCGTTTTCCTCCTCGAGGATGGAACCGAGTTGGACGGGAGCGCCCTGGCGATCGGCGAAGTCTACGTCAACCAAGAGCTAGCCTCCGCGATTGAGGTGGAAAGGGGGGATGAGCTCGAGGTGTTCGTGAACGGGCTCGTCCTCTACGCGACCATCCGAGACGTCGTCCAGGACCGGGGTCGGGGCGGTTGGCAGACGGTGGCCAATGTGTTCTTGCCCCTCAGCACGCTGCAGACGGATCTCGGCGTGGGGGCACGGATCAACCAGATTACCGTCTCCAACGTGGGGGGCGTGGAGGACGGGCATCTCGTCACCGACGAGGCCGTGGCGGAGCTCGATGCCGGGCTCGGCGCGGGCCACCCCTTCACCATCGTCCCCATCAAGCGGGATCAGATCGAACTCTTCACCAGCCTCCTTGAGCAGCTCACCCAGCTCTTCGTGCTGATGAGCGCGTTCACCATCATCGCGGGCATCCTCCTGATCATGAACATCTTCTCCGGGCTCGCGGAGGAGCGGAAGACGGAGATGGGGATGTCCCGGGCCCTGGGGATGCGCCGATCCCATCTCGTCCAGACCTTCATCTTCGAGGGCGCCATCTACGCCATGGCATCGGCCGCCTTAGGGGCCATCGCCGGTCTTGGCGTTGCGACTCTCATTATGGAGGCCTTCCGTCAGATCTTCACCTTCTTTGCCCGAGACCTGGTCATCGCGTTCAGCCTGCCTGACCTGCTGACCGCCTTCTCCCTCGGCCTCCTGTTGACCCTCATCACCGTCGCCGTCGCCTCGTGGCGCATCGGGAAGCTCAACATCATCCGCGCGATGCGCGACCTCCCGGAACCGCCGGCGAGCGGCGCCTCCTGGGCGGAGATGACCCTCGCGGCCGCGCTCGTCGCCGGTGGGGCCTTCGCGCTTTACTACAGCCTGCAGGAGGTCGACCAGATTGCCTACGCGGCCGGCGGGCCCCTGATCGCCTTCGGGTTGGCTCTCGGGACGGTTCGCCGGTTCGGCATGCGGGTTCCCCTAACGGCGGCCGGGATCTTCACCCTGGCCTGGGGTCTCAGCCCCTGGCGACTCGTGGAAGAGGCCGATCCGAACATCGGCGCCTTCGTGGTGATCGGGGTGCTCCTGGTTACGGGAGGCGTCCTCACCGTCATCGCGAACAGCGAGGTCCTTCTGAAGCTCGGGACGAAGCTCACCCGAAAGAAGCGGAACGTCCCGGTGGTCCGGGCGGCCATCGCCTATCCCATGGCGAAGAAGTTCCGGACGGGCGTCATCCTCGCGATGTTCTCCCTCATCATGTTCACGATCACCGTGATGAGCATGGTGATGGGCATTACCGGCTCCACGGTGGACGTCCTCGCCCGACAGGAGTCCGGCGGCTACGACCTCGTCGGGTTTTCGAGCCCCTTCGCCCCCATCGCCGACCTGGATCAACGGCTCGGTGACTCCGGTCTCGCCCCGGCGGTCGCGGTGCACGACGACCTCCTGCGGTCCCAGGTGGAGCTCACCCCACCCGGAGGCCAGGCGGAGAGCTACCCCCTCATCGGGGTGTCGCAGGGGTTCGCCAATCGAAACGAATTCACGTTCTTCCGCATGGCCGACCGGTACGAGACCGCCGCGGACGTGTGGCAGGCCCTGCGCACGGATGCGAGCCTCGCCGTCGTGGATCGGGGGGTCCAGCCCCAGGACTTCGGACCGACGGCGGACCTACGCCTCGACGTGGGCGACCGTGTCACCCTCGCGAACGCCCTGGGAGAGGAGGTCGCCGTCACCATCATCGGCATCATGGACGCCGGGTTCGTTTCGGGCGTCTTCCTTCAGGAGGCGGAGGTGGAGCGCCTGACGAACGCGTTGGGTCCCACCCTCTTCTACGTGCAGGCCGCGGCCGGTGAGAGCCCGACCGACCTGGCCAAGGCCATGCAGTCCGAGCTCGTGGACCACGCCTTCGTCGGCATCGTGATCCGGGACCTTGTGGAGGAGAGCTTGGAGGTCACCCTAAACGTGATGCAGCTCATCCAGGCCTTCCTCGCGCTCGGCCTCGCGGTGGGCATCTCCGGTCTCGGCGTCCTGGCGGTACGCAACGTCATCGAACGACGCGCCACCATCGGGACCCTGCGGGCGCTGGGATTCCGGAAGAACATGATCCTCAAGGCCTTCCTGCTCGAGCTCTCCTTCGTCGCGGTCCTGGGGATCGTTTTGGGCCTCGTCCTCGGCATCGCCTTGACGTACAACCTGTACCTCACGCTCTCCTTCTTCGGGGAGGCGGAGTTTGTCATCCCCTGGCCCAACCTGATCCTTATCCTGGGTCTGGCCTTCCTCGCAAGCCTGCTCGCCACCCTCTCGCCCTCTCGGCGTGCCTCGAAGCTGCCCCCCGCGGAAGCCCTTCGACAGGCTCTCTGAGATCCCTTGGCGCGAGGGTTACCGTCGGCTCGGTCCGGGCGGACTCCGAAGCTGCGCCAACATTGGGCGACCGGTCCCTCGCCCGCGGCCCTACTTGAATTCGTTCTCCCGCAGCTCGCCGCTTACATATCGCGCCATCTTGCGCGGGTTCAGGAGATCCAGGAAGAGGCGGAGGTCGGCCTTGCGGAACTCCCGTAGGCCGGCCAGGATGCCCACGTAGGCGAGCAAGAAGGCCGCGCTGAATGCGATCAGCTCAAACCATCGCCACTCCAGCCCCGAGGCGGGTGGGATCACGAGAAAGAAGACGAAGGCGACCGCCACCGCGGCGCCCACATGGAGGATGAGGCGGCCGGCCAACCGATCGCCCACGAGGCGGTGGGCGAAGAAGACAGCCAGGCCCAAGAACACCGAACTGCCGACGAGCACCGCGGCCGCGGCGCCCTCCGGTCCCAGGCCCGCCAGGGGCACACCGAAGATGGAGGTGGGGATGAGGAGGGGATACAGACCGAGGGTCACGACGGCCCCACCCAACGCCGCGATACCGGCCAGGTCCGAGCGATCCATTCCGGTCAGGATGGCCCGACGGGGCACGATGAGGGCGATCACGAAGGTGGCGACCACGAAGATCCGCAGGATGTTCGCCGCAGGCAGGAAGGCGTCGGACAGCAGAACGTGGATGACCCCTTCCGCGTAGAGGAACATGAAGGCCACGATGGGGGCCAGGATCATGCTCAGATACCGCTCGGACTGCCGCGACTTCAATCGGACTCGGTCCAGCTCGTTTCGGGCGTGGTGCTTCGAGAGGGCCGGGAACAGCATGAGGGAGACGGCCGAGGTCAGCAGGGTCAGGATGCGCAGGATCTGCTGGACCGTGAAGTAGTACCCCACTTCGGAGACCCCCCAGAAGAGCTGAATGAGGGCCTTGTCGATGTTGATGGATAGACCGGCGAGCAACGCGGGGAGGGCGAGCGGGGAGGCAAATCGGAGGTAGCTTCGGGTGAGACGACGACGCGGCCGAGCGATCGGGTAGGTCCGAAGGAGGAGAAGGGCCATCGCCGCCATCGCAACCGCCGCCGCGACATAGGCCCAAGCCAGGGCGATGGCTCCCAATCCGACCAGGGCGACCACGAGCATGCCGGCCACACGGACGACCGTGTTCACGATGTCGAGGCTCTGGCTCCGGGCGGGCTCCATCCGAGCGAGAAACGTCGTCGTCCCGATCCCGGCGAGGGAGAGGAAGACGTAGTACGGAATCATGAGGTAGACGAGCTGCAGATGGAGGGGGGTCTCGAACCCACGCCCCAGGACGGACGTCCAGACCTGGACCGCGACGAGGGTCGCGACCACCGCCAGGAGAACCTGCACGCCCCGGATGATCACGAAGGCCCCGATGGACTCCGCAAGCGGCTCCCCCTCAGAGACCCGCTTCACATGCGCCGCCGGAATGCCCAGGCCCGTGAGGACAAAGAAGGAGCCGACGAGGCCGATCCCGAAGCCCACGAACCCAAGAATCTCCTCTGCGTTCGGGGTCAACCGGGCGATGGCGAGGATGCCCAGGTAGCCCAGGAAGGCGGAGGCCAGGCCTGCGAAGAAGACAAGGGCCGATTTGCGCGCTAGCATCCGTTCCTCGGGCCCTACCTGCAGTGGGCGATAAAGCTTTGGAAGCGGGGAACGCGCCGATGGCGGATCGAGCGCCGCTGCGGGCTAGAAATATCCCAGCCGTCGCAACCGATCCATCACGAGCTCTTTGTCGTGTTCCCGCCCGCTTCGCTCGCCCTCCGGGGCCAACGCCGTGCAGGGCTCGCACCCGATGGAGCGATAGCCCTCCGCGTACAGCGGGTTGGCGGGAAGCTCTTCCTTGCGCGTGTACTCCCAGATGTCCTCTTCGGACCAGTCCAGGAGCGGGTGGACACGCCAGTGGTCCCATGCGACCTCTGAAATGTGCGTGACCGCCCCCAGATGGTCGAAGTAGTCGGCCTTGGCCCGTGCGGGGTGCTCGTCTCGACGAATGCCGACGAAGACCGCCTGGAGATCCAGATCCGACAGGAGCCGGTTGAACGGCTCCACCTTGAGGCGGTAGCAGCACTCGGCCTTGTCGTTCTTCCAGATCTCCTCTTCCCATTCGGTACGGATCGTGTGGAGGGGGAAGTCCCATCGAGCCTGGAGGTCCTCAATGAAACGGTACGTTTGGGCGAACTTCACGCTCGTGTCGGTGAAGAGGACCGGGACCGTGTCGTCCTCCTGGCCCACCAAGTGCAGCAGGACCGTGGAGTCTTTCCCCCCGCTGAAGGCGACCCCGCACCGCCACTTCCGGAGGGCCTGGCGAATGACCTTTCGCGCCTTACTGACTTTCACCATTGTTTAACCTCAGCCAAGGCACCCAGGCCAGTTCGGGTACACGGATATCCGGGTGGCCGTAGAGACCGTACTCACCAAAGAGGTTACCGTGATCCGAGGTGAGGACGACGCTTCCGGCAAGCTTGGTGGCCAAGCGTAACGCATGCCTGAGGACCAAGTCAAGGTTCTCCCGATAGGCGGCCAGGGCTCGCCATCGGGGAATTCTCCCATTCCGAATCCGGCGCCACGTCACGTTGTGGGCCGCGTCTCCCTCGAAGTCGTCGGGCGTCACGAGGGGCTCCCCGCCAATGAAAGGGGCATGTGGCTGGACGAAGTGGACGAGGATCCGCGGATAACCCAGCTTGAGCGCGTCGAGGGCGGCGTCCTCCACGGAGGCGGGAAGCACCGTGTCGTGCGTTGAATCCCACTCCTCGTCAAAGACGTTGATTCCCTCGGCGAAGGGATAGTGCCAGCCCTGGCTACGAAAGTGCTCCTTGGACGTCCAGGGGTTGGCCGTGACGTTGACGGTGTCCCGAAGCGCCCCGCTGGCGGGGTTCCGCACCAGGTTCGCCCGGGTCCAGGACAAGGTCGTACTTCCGGGACTGACGATTCCGTCGGCCATCGGGTACACGGACCGGAAGAGGTCCAACCGGCATGCGTCCAGGATGAGGAGCGCGTCCCATGGACGATCCGTGATGAGTGTCGGCTCGGGCAGGCGTGCGAAGGCTTCGAGGATCGAGCCGTACGGCTTCAGCAGGGAGGCCAATTGACAGAACCGGCCGATGGGGTTGAGCAACAACTTGGGGCGTTCAATGCCCCATCTGGCCGAACCATCGGCACTTCGGCGTCGAGTCAAGTGTCCACCGCCCTCTTCGCAGCCAGGAAAATGCTCTGCCTACTCCCGTCGCCTGTAGAAGTGCGATCGGCAGAGAGTCCAAGGTCTTGATAGGCAGCGGGGTAGTCGTGGATCCAGTTGTACTTCAGTTGGGCTCCGGTAACCAGCTCCTCGTACCAGTCCACGGTCAGCACGTACTTTCGGGCTACCCTAGTCATCTCCGAGAGGGCCCGTCGCATCGACTCCGGTGGGATGTGCATGAGGACTTCGACCGCCACCACCAAGTCCGCCGCCCCGTCCCGAATCGGCAGGGAGCGAGCGTCTCCCGAGGCGAGGTCCAAGGCCCCCTCGCCCACGTACTCCCGGTGTGAACGAAGCTGGTCGGTGCTCAGGTCGATCCCGAACCCACGAACACCGGGGCGTTGGAGGTGGCGTGAAATTCGACCAAATCCGCAGCCGACCTCCACAAAGCTGTCATACTCCAAGCGGGACAGGACGCCATCCAAGGCCTCCTCCTGCTGTCGGTAGGGTCCGGGGGCCAGACGGCCAGTCTGAAACTCGTCCACATAGCCGGCTCCCCGCCGTTTCCAGTAACGGACCGTTCTCTCCGTGTCCCAGCGGCCTTGGTTTCGCATGTCGTAATACAACCGGAGGAAGCGGCCCGCCACGGCGCGGGCCTCGTGGACCTGTTCCGCGTATCTCCGCCCCGCTTCCCCGATTTCCGGCCACTCCTCCCGTCGAGCTAGAAGGTCCTGCAGCACCTGGGATAGGCCCTGTTCGGTGGCGGAGATTAGGGGCGGATGCTCATAGTGGCGGGGGTCGTAAGAGCAGACGACGACCTTGCCGAGAGCCATGGCCTCAACGGAGACCATGCCGTAGACGCCTAGGTCATTGATCTGATCGACCACGACGTCACACTCTCGCATCGCCTCCGTGGTCTCCTCGGGGTTCATCCTCGTTCCCACCCGGAGTTCCGTCTCCCCGGTGACGTACCTCTTCTCATGACCCACCCGCGTCGCCTCGAGGGGATCCGCTCCGAGACCGCGAAAGGCTCGGAGAAGATGCTCGGTCCCTTTCAACTTCGGGTTGCTTGGGAAGTGTCCAAGGACGACCTGGCTCGTTGTTGAGGGAAGGGCGATTTCCCTCGGCAGAGGGAGGGGGTTAGGGATCCACCTGGCCCTCGGGACCAGGCGGGACAGATCGGGGGTCGAGCAGACGATTTCGTCCGCCCACTGCAAGTGATGGAGGCCGCGCCCCGTCCGGGTTTCGCTGCCATGGAGGTGAGCGACGATGACCTGGTCACGGAAGGCGCGCTTGAAGAGCCCCAGAGCGAGATGACTTCGCCAGATCCCTCCGTGGATGTGGAGAACATCCGCGTCACGATATCGCCTCCAGCGTCGGAGGGCGGAAGCGTTCCAGGTTAGTGGATTCCCCTGAATCTGAACCGCCTCGGCATCATGCGAGAGGGCCCGCTGGGCCTGAGCGAGGTTCCTTCCGACCCCAGCGATGTCGTTCAGATGGAGAATTCTCATGGCGACCTCCCTCCCTCCCCTCCGCGAGCCGGGGCTGGCGTCCGTTCCCCCCCCGGTCCGGGGAACCGGGGATGCCCGGCTCGGGTGAGCTCATCATAGACGCGGAAGAGCTCCTCCTCCTGATGTTTCCAACCAAACTCCTCCTGGGCCTTCTGGTACGCCCGCCTGCCGAGCTCCTCCCGAAAGTGGGGGTCGTCTCTGAGCTGAACGAGTCCTTCCCTCAGCCCCTCCCGCGAATGTTCGACGACTAGGCCCAGGCCGTGTTCCTTCGTAAACTCGGCGAGGTAGGTCCCCTCCGACACGATCGTCGGTCGCCCGCCCGCCATGGCTTCAAACGCCTTGTTGGGAAGCCCCACGCGTGTGAGCCGGTCACGGGGATCAAACAGGGCCAGAATGGCGTCCGCCTTGCGGGTGAGGGGCAGGACATCCTCATACGGCACCCGCCCGAGGAACTCCACGTTCTCGCTCCGACCGACTCTCCTCCGAAGGGAGGCGACGTAGGCGGGCTTCCCGATGCCGCCGATTCGAAAATGAACGCCCTCGAGGTTCTGGACCGTCTCGACGGATTCCAGCAAGAACCGGTTCGGGTTCAGGGAGCCGATGTAAAGGACCGTGAAGGTGGGGTTTCTGGGAGGCTCGTAGGACGTCCCCTGAACGGGCTTCGCGTTCAAGATCACGGTGACGGACGACGCCATGCCCTCGAAGTACGCGCGAAGCGGCTCGTTTACCGTGACGATATGGTCCGCATGGGGGGCGAGCCGCCGTTCCTTCGCCAGGAAGTAGGAAGGGAGAGGCGGCGGGAGATCTTTCAAGACCATGTACCCCCAAATCTCGTGGGCGTCGTAGAGGAGCGGCAGTCTGAGCTCCCGTTTCAGGCGCACGCCGATGGGAAGGGTGTCCAGGTCGTGACAGTGCACGAGATCAATCGGCTCCCTCTCGTGTATCTTCATGGCTTCACGGAGCGCGGCTTCCCGCCACGGTCGAAGACGAAGCAGGTCAAACGGAAGGAGGCGCATGGCACGGGTGTTCGAGAGGCGGAAGACGGTGGCACCCTCGATGACCTCCTCGCGTGGCTCCTCTCCCCCGCGGTTCCACCCCAGGACCGTGACCCGGTGTCCCTGACGGACGAGACTCCGCGCTTCGGCCCGAACACGAGGGTCGTAGGTCACCGAGTTGGAGACGATCATCAGGGCGTAGACGCTCATCCAATCACCGATTTCGCCGGGCTGGGCGAGGCGGATCCTTCACGTTCAGCCCCCCCACCGACGCAACCCCGAACGGACCTTGGTCCATCCCCGACAGAGGACCTCGTAGGGCCGGAACAGGGGGGAGGTTCCATAGACTTCCTGCCAATGAGACCATCGGGCTAGGTAGCGACGGAGAAAGGCTCCTTCCGGGCCCTCGACCAGGTCGGCCAGCACGCGGAGTTGTCGGACGTGGAGCCCATGATACTTTCGGCCTGCATGGACGATGTCGCGGTTGTCGTATCGGGACCATCGCATAAACGGTAGCCTCAGCTCGAAGTCCCCTAGACGTGTCTCGAGGGTCCGGAGACCGGTCTCAAACAGCTCCTGTCCTTCCTCCTCACCGGCATGGGAGGCCAGCTCCTGGGCGCCCAGCAGGGCGATGATGAAGCCGTTGAGCGTCGTGGCACCCCCCGGACAAGCATACTCCTCAAACCACGTCAGCCCGTCCGGATCCTCGTAGAGGACCCCCCCGTCCGCGATCGGGACTCGATAGGCGCCTAAGGCCCTTCGTGCCACCTCCAGAGCCGGGGATTCGTCCGTGAGGGCATGGTACCGAATCAGGGCGCTGATTCCGGCGCCTTGGGCCATCGAGGAGGCCCAGGGAGCCTGGCAGTCGCCCGCGGGGGAGGTGTAATCGTGTTCGTAGTACCAGGCCCCCCAGTCCCCTCGGGCCGTGAAGGAGCGAAGGAGCCATTGAACGTGCAGGTTGAAGTCGGCCAGAAACCGGGACGCCCCCATGTCTCGATGCGCGTTGTAGTTCGCCAGGGCGTACATCGCGACCGTGACGGGGTTGTGGCGGGCCACGTTCCCCTGGGCCCGGTAACGAAACATGACCACCCCGTCCTCTCCGAAGACGGTCTGGCCGAACGAGTCGTCCCGAATGAGTCGGCGAGGATCGTCCCAGGTGAGGGGATACTTCGGCAGGGCGGCCTTTGGCACGGGTCATCTCCAGGCTCAGAACGGCTTTAAGCAGCGCGGTGGCGGTTGGCCTGTCGCCCCACCCCCCGGATCCGTCCGGAGGGACGCAGGAGGCTCGCCGAGGAGCGGCGAAGCTATTAATCCACGCCTGGCGGTGGGGACGCCTGATGACCGTTCACGCCCATCCCACGGCCGAGATCTCTTCCGACGCCGAGATCGGGGATGGGACCTACGTCTGGCACCACGCCCAGGTCCGGGAGGACGCGAAGATCGGACGGAACTGCCGGCTGGGCAAGGACGTGTACGTCGACAAGAACGTGGTCGTCGGGGACGACTGCAAGCTCCAGAACGGCGCCACGCTCTACGACGGGCTCGTCGTCGGGAACGGAGTCTTCATCGGACCGCATGCGGTCTTCACCAACGACCTGTATCCGAGGGCCCGGCCGAACGACTGGGAGATAGTGCCGACGGTGGTGGAGGATGGGGCGTCCATCGGTGCCAACGCGACGGTGCTGTGCGGCGTCACGATTGGGTCTCACGCCATGGTGGCGGCCGGATCGGTGGTCACGCACGACGTCCCGGGTCACGGCCTCGTCCAGGGCGTTCCGGCTCGTTTGCAAGGCTACGTCTGCCACTGTGGCCGCCCGCTCGATGAAAACGGCTACTGTGCCCGGGACGAGAAGGTCGTAGAGGTTGGAGGCGAGTGAGCTGATTCCCATCGCCCGTCCGGCGTTGGACGAGGAGGAGATCCAGGCGCTGGCTGAGGTCCTTCGCTCGGGACGCCTTGCGCAGGGGCCTCAGGTCCGGGCCTTCGAGGCGCGCTTCGCGGACTTCATTGGCACGGACCACGCCGTTGCCACGAGCTCCGGCACGGCGGCCCTCCACACGGCCCTCCACGCGCTCGGGGTTCAACCTGGTGACGAGGTCATCCTTCCCGCCATCACCTTCTTTTCAAGTGCGGCCATGGTCGCGGCGGCGGGCGGCACCCCGGTCGTCGTCGACGTGCGAGCCGAGGATTACAACCTCGAGCCCGAGGAGGCGGCCAAGGCAGTGACACCGGCCACCACCGGCATCATGCCGGTTCACATGTACGGACAGCCCGCGGAGATGGGACCCCTTAGGGACCTGGCGGAGGACAAGGACCTCTTCCTCCTCGAGGACGCCTGCGAGTCGGTAGGCGCCACCTATGGCGGCTCGCCCGTAGGCTCACTTGGAGCCGCTGGATGTTTCAGCTTTTACCCGACCAAGGTGATCACAACCGGAGAAGGCGGCATGGTAACGACGAACGACGAGGCCGTGGCCTCGGCATGCCGGATGTTCCGAGACCACGGGGTGCGGACCAAGTATCAACACGAGTTTCCGGGCTTCAACTACCGGATGACCGAATTGGCGGCCGCGATTGGCCTCGAACAGCTGAAGAAGCTGGATGGGTTCCTGAAAGCGAGGGCGGAGCACGCCGCTCGCCTGAGTGAGGGCCTTCAGTGGCTGGAGGGTCTCGAGGCCCCCCACGTCCTACAGGGGAGGACCCACGTGTGGTATCAGTACATCGTTCGGATAACGGAGGCCTTCCCCCTGTCCCGGGACGATGTGGTCCGTCAACTGGCAGACCGGGGCGTGGAGGCCCGCCCGTCGTACCCCATGGCCATTCACCACCAGAAAGCCTTCGCATCTCTGGGTCGCGCGGGGCCCTGCCCCGTGGCTGAGGCCGCCCTCCCGCAGATGCTTGAGCTCCCCGTCCACCCGTCGCTCTCCACGAGTGACCTCGAGCAGGTGGTCAACAGCCTGCGGGAAATCGCCTAGCCGATCGCCATAAATCTTAAGTTCGGTCTCCAATAGCGGGAGGATTCTCCTTGCGGGTGGGTGTCATCGGCGCCGGGTCCATGGGCCAGAACCACGCCCGCCTGTATGCCGGCATGGCCGAGTTGGTCGGCATCTGCGACACGGACCCGTCCGCGGGGAAATCCGTGGCGGAGCGGTTCGGAACCTCCTACTTCTCCAGCCACGACGGCCTCCTGGAAGCGGGGGTCGAGGCCGTCAGCGTCGCCACGCCGACGAACCGGCACGTCGAGGTAACGCGGGACGTCCTCGAAAGGGGTGTCCATGCCCTGGTGGAGAAGCCGTTCGGGGGCGCTGTGGAGCAGGCCGAACAGCTCGCCCAGCTGGCGGAAGACCGAGGCGTCGTCGGCGAAGAGCAGTCGACCGGCGAGCACCGTAAACGGCGCGCGCATCACCAGACCGCCGCCGAGCGCGACCACAGCGATCAGCCAGTGGCCGTCGAAGACCCAGCAGCCGATCGCGCAGGCGATCCAGACCGGCGCCAGGGTCAACATCGACATCCGAAGCAGCGGTCGCAGGCGCTCGCGCATGAAGCGGAAGGCCAGGTCGAAGACCTCCATCGGCCCCCGGGG
>JBHIBW010000018.1:0-16585 GCA_046759265.1 Thermoplasmata archaeon | reverse complement strand
AGACCCGCGATAGTCGCGCATCTCCCCCACCGGAGGCACTCATGAAGAAGCTGGGTACCATTAAAGACTTCTCCTACCGAGGCGACCTCGTTGTGCGGGCGACGTTTGCTCCGCCCCCCGGCGCTAGGGTCCGGGATCGGCGGAAGCAAACCCTCGGTCGGGTTGTCCGGGTCTTCGGGCCGGTCCGGGCCCCGTACGTCACGGTGAAGCCCACGAAACAGCCCAAGCTCCGCCTCCTGGGATCGGGGGTTTACGTTGAGGAACCGAAATGAAGCGAAAGACCGTAGAGCAGGTCGAAGAGCCGCTCCACTGCCCCGAGTGCGGGAGCACGAACCTGGCGTACGATGAGACCCGCGGGGAGCTGGTCTGCCAGGAGTGCGGCCTGGTCATCGACGAGGGCATGATCGATCAGGGCCCCGAGTGGCGCGCGTTTGATATCGAACAGGGAGAGAAGCGCGCCCGGACGGGGGCCCCCATGACCTATACGATCCACGACAAGGGCCTCTCGACCACCATCGGCTGGAAGAACAAGGACTCCTACGGGAAGACGATTCCCACCAAGAATCGGGCCCAGCTCTACCGGCTGCGGAAGTGGCAACGGCGGATTCGGGTCAGCAACGCCACGGAGCGGAATCTGGCGTACGCCTTGAGCGAGCTCGACCGGATGGCCAGCGGGATGGGCCTCCCAAGAAACGTCCGAGAAACGGCGGCGATGATCTACCGGAAGGCCGTGAACAAGAACCTGATTCGCGGTCGTTCGATCGAGGGGGTCGTGGCGGCCTCCCTGTACGCCGCCTGCCGCCAGAACGGGGTGCCGCGGACCCTGGATGAGATCGCCAACGCGTCGCGCGTCACGCGGAAGGAGATCGGCCGTACCTACCGATTCATGACCCGGGAGTTGAAGCTCAGGCTCATGCCCACGCGACCTCAGGACTACGTCTCCCGGTTCTGCAGCGAGCTCAAGCTGTCGGGGGAAGTCCAATCCAAGGCCATGGACATCCTGAAGGAGGCCACGGAGAAGGAGCTCACCTCCGGGCGGGGACCCACGGGGGTGGCGGCCGCCGCGATTTACATCGCCTCCATCTTGGGCAACGAGCGCCGGACCCAGCGTGAGGTGGCCGACGTCGCCGGGGTGACCGAGGTCACGATTCGGAACCGCTACAAGGAGCTCACCGAGAAGCTCGGCATCGACGTGGAGCTCTAGCCCTAGAAGAAGGGGCGGAAGCGGTCGAGGAGTTCCATGTCCTCGAGGAGCTCTCGCGTCTTGCTGGGGCGCTCCACCAGGAAGAGGCGGGCGAGATCCTTGGGCGTGTCGACGTCCAGGCCGCCTTGAAGCAGGTCACAGACCGACGCCGGAATGTCCTTCCGCATGGCCTCCTCCAGGTGAGCCAAGTGGTCGTCGTCCTCGAATCGGGGTGGGATGACGTCCGGGGGAGAGGTGACCAGAATGGAGGTCCCAGGCCCGATGGTCGACGGGACCACGATGACGGAGGGTCCCTTGACAACGCGGCCGAGCAGGTACGTCAAGTCGTCCGAGGTCAGGAGGGGGAGGTCACTCGGGAGGGATACGAGGGTATCAGCCCCGCGCTCGTCCGCGAACTGGACCCCCAGGTGGAAGGCGCTATCCATGTCGTGGGGGTCGGCCTCCTTGATCGGCAGGAGCCCTCGTTCCTTGGCCCGCTCCAGGACCTCGTCCTCGGGACTCACCACGGCGATCTGACTGAGCTCCGAGCAACCCTGGGCCGCGTTGGTCACGTCCTCAAACATGGCCTTCGTCAGCGCCCTCCGCTCGCCCACATTGAGGACCGAGGCCAGCTTGGGGCGGGTCTCGTGAAAGCTCTTGAGGATGATGGTGCCCACCGTCGTCATCTGCGCCTCCTCCGATGCGGCCCCCGAACCCAAAGGCCGCGGGAGGACAACGCGGACCTGGCTACTTAACGCATCGCCGTCGCCCACGGCCGATCTCAATCGAGGTCATGGACGCGCACGGCGTCCACCTTGACCATGGGTCCCGGCATCTCTCCGGTGGCCTGGTCAGGATACTTGGCGACCATCGCCTCCCACACGTCCTGGGACATCCGGTCGCTGCGCACCCACTCTGCCAGTCCCTGCACGACGAAGCCCTGCAGGGCTCCGTCCTCGGCCAGGTCGGCGAGCACCGCCAGGCGGCGGTTGGCGTGGAGGTGGACCATGTGCCGCGACTCGGCGGGTGAGGTGAAGTAGAGGGCGGTCCCGTCGAAGTAGAAGCGGACCGGGGCGCTGAAGGGGTCCCCGCGGGGGGAGACCGTCGCCACGCGAAGGGTCTGGACGTGGTCGAGGATCTTCAGCTGCCGAGGCGTCCACTCCGTCATGGGCCCCGTCTCAACCTCTGGGCGATAAATATAGCTAAGGGGCGGCCCCGGAAGCACCTATTTAGTGGACGCCGGTCTGGCCTTCCGAGCATGGCATCCCCGCCAAGGGGAGAGGGGCAAACCGATTACAGCATTGCCGACCCGAGGGTCTCCGATCGGGTGCAACACTTTCCCGAGTCGGTCATCCGGGAGATGACGCGGCTGGCGAATCGTCACGGTGCCATCAACCTCTCCCAGGGCTTCCCCGACTTCGACCCCCCAGAGGAGATCTTAGAGGCGGCTCGCCGCGCCCTCCTGGAAGGGTACAACCAGTACGCGACCACCTGGGGGGCCGAGGACTTCCGTCGGGCCATCGCGGAGAGCGCCCTCCGGTTCCAGGGGCTCGACGTCGACCCCGATGCCCACGTCGTCGTCACGTGCGGGGCCACCGAGGCCATGATGGCCGCCATGCTGTCCCTCATTGACCCGGGGGAGGAGGTCGTGGTGTTGGAGCCGTTCTACGAGAACTATGGGCCCGATGCGATCGTCTCGGGGGCTCGTCCCGTTTTCGTTCCGATGGAGTGGCCCTCCTACCGATTGGACGAGGAGGCGCTGAAGGCCGCCTTCCGCCAAGAGACGAAAGCGATCATCCTCAACACGCCCAACAACCCCACGGGCCGGGTCTTCGACGCGGGGACCCTTCGCCTCGTGGCCGACCTGTGCGCGGACCACGGGGTGGTGTGCGTCACCGATGAAATCTACGAGCACATCGTCTACGACGGCCGTCGCCACGTGAGCATCGCCACCCTCGGCGACATGTGGGAGCACACCATCACCGTCAGCGGCCTCTCGAAGACCTTCAGCGTGACCGGATGGCGCCTGGGATACACCCTCGCGCCACGCACCCTCACGGAGGCCATGAAGCGGACCCATGACTTCCTTACCGTCGGCGCCCCACACCCCCTGCAGATCGCGGGGGCCCACGCCCTACGGATGGAGGATGCCTACTTCGACACGCTGCGCGTGGGCTACACGGAACGGCGAGCGGTTCTCTTCGACGCCCTCACGGCAATCGGGTTCGAGTGCGCGCAACCGGAGGGCTCTTACTACATCATGGCGGACATCCGCCCCTTGACGGACAGGGACGACGTGGCCTTCAGTCTCTTTTTGGTGGAGGAGATCGGGGTGGCCGTGGTTCCCGGCAGCAGTTTCTTCGCCGACCCCGCGGACGGCCGAGCCTTCGTCCGCTTCGCCTTCCCCAAACGAATTGAGACCCTGGGGGAGGCCGTGAGCAGGCTGCAGAAGGTGGCCCAATGAGGACGATGGCCGACCTCGTCCTTGTCGGCGGGCGCGTTCACACGTGGTCACCGGAGGTTCCAGAGGCCGAAGCCGTAGCCCTGGGGGGTGGACGCATTCTGGCCGTCGGAGACCGACCCGAGGCGATCGGGTTCCAGGGGCCTGAGACGCGCGTTCTGGACGTGGGGGGACGTGTCGTCCTCCCCGGCTTCAACGATTGCCACGCCCATCTCGCAACCTACGGGGCGCGGATTGCCTCGCTGGATCTCACCTCCGCTGCCTCGCTGGATGACCTCAAGGCCCGGGTGGCCGAGGCGGCGTCCGGGATCCCCAAGGACCGATGGATGCTCGGCCACAATTGGGACGAGAGCAGGTGGCCGACGCGCCGTTTCCCCCAGCGCGCAGACCTAGATCAGGCCGTCCCCGACCGTCCGATCGCCCTCTCGCGCGTCGATACGCACATGGCTGTGGTCAACACCGAGGGCCTCCGGCGTCTGTCCCTCGAGGCGGTCGACGGGGTGGAGCGGGACGACGCCGGCGAGCCGACGGGCGTGCTCAAGGAGGAGGCGATGGAGGTGGTCCGGGAGGCGACCCGGCCGGACGCCGGCACGATCCAGGAAGGGCTCCGCGCCATGATTCGGGATGCCCACCGCCTCGGCATCACCTCCGTCTCGGAGACGATCAGCCCGTATGGCATTGCCGCGTACTTGGCGCTGCAGCGCGCAGGGGATCTCGCGCTCCGGGTCAACCTGATGCCCCGGGCGGAAGGCCTCCCCGCGCTCCTGGACGGCGGCTTCGGGTCGGGGATCGGCGGCGGGCTCCTCCGCCTCGGGCCGATCAAGGCCTTCTTCGACGGCTCCCTGGGTGCGCGCACCGCCGCGCTGACCGAAGAGTTCTCGGACGAACCGGGTAACCGAGGCATGCTCATCTACGACGAGGAGGAGGCCGCCTCCCTCGTCCGGGAGGCGACCGGAGGGGGATTCCAGCTCGCCTTGCACGCCATCGGCGACCGGGGCATCGCGATGGCGATTCAACACCTGGGCGCGGAAGGGGGGAAGGGGTTTCGTCATCGCGTGGAACACCTGGAACTGCCGTCGGAGGCGGATCTAAAGGAAGCCCGACGGCAAGGCGTCGTGGCGTCCATGCAGCCCAACTTTGTGGGCCAATGGAGCCGGCCCGGGGGCATGTACGAGGACCGGCTCGGCTCGACGCGCCTTCAACGGAACAACCCCTTCCGACGCATCCTGGACATGGACATCCCCCTCGCCTTCGGATCGGACAACATGCCCCTCTCTCCCCTCTACGGAGTCCACTGGGCCGTCAACGCCCCCTTCGAGAACCAACGGCTGACGGTGGAAGAGGCCCTGCAGGCCTATACGCTCGGCTCGGCCTACGCGTGCGGAGAGGAGGATCGGAAAGGATCCCTCGAGCCGGGGAAGCTGGCGGACCTCGTGGTCCTGGAAAGGGACCCCTGGGCGCACGCCGACTCCATCGAGACGATCCCCGTCTACACGACGATCGTGGGCGGGCACGTCGTGTACCAGGCGAGCTAGTCTCGTGGCAGCCGTTCCCGCAGGTACCGGTAGACGGAACCCCAGAGCCGGCCATCGTCCCGCCACTTGTTCTCAAAATTGTGAACGCGGAAGAAACGTTCCAAGGCCGCCTCGCTCTCGTCCGACCAGCGCCCGTGGACGGGCCCTTGATAGATCCCGGCCTTCGCGAGTCGAGACTGGACGTCCTCCGCCACGGCTCCCTCGAGTCGGACCACATCCTGGGGGTCCTCCCGTTCGAGGAGGGTCAGATCGTAGATCTGGAACACCCGCTCCAGCTCCGCGATGGGCGTGGGATGGTCGTCCACCCGAACGTCAACGTATCGATCGGAGAATCCCCCGTAGCTTCCGCCCTTTCGGACCACCAACAGGGCCGCAGACTGCTGCCCTCGCCTGTCGCCGCCGGCCCCCTGGCCGGCGCGCAGGGCCGCGAGGAGGCGCTCCGGCAGGTTCTCCGTCGTTCCCTCGAAGGCCGATGCCATGTCGTGGACCACCGTTTCTGCGGCCAGGATGTTTCCCAGGGTGCAGAACCCCTTCCCGACGACGTGGCCCGCCCAGGCAAGACAGTCCTCGCCCGTGAACGCGGCGGCCTGGCCCCGCCCGTCCACCATGCCCACCTGTCGGACGGGGGCGTTCGGGTCGTCCTCGATCAGGTGGGCGATCACCTCGGCGGGGGCCGCCCCGCCATCCAGGCGATCCAGACCGTCGGGGCCGAAAGAGACGTTCGCCTGGGCCTGGGTGGCAACCGCACCGACCTCAGCGCGCGCCCAAGGAACGACGGCCCCCACGGCGATGAATCTGGACTGCGTGGCCACGCCCAGGTCCCCGTTCTCTGAATCGCGGGCCACGATCGAGAAGGTCCCGGGCTGAGCGCGCGCCCCCTGTGCCATGATCAGGCGAACCGGGGCAGAGGGATACCCCTTACGGCCGAACCCTCTGGAGGCGGAGGTATGCCACCTCCCCTCCCGTCCGGCCGAGGAGAATCTCCTTCCGCACGCCGTGAGCGAGGCGGACGGCTCGGCTCACCTCGGGCCAGGTCCCTGTGAAATCCCCGGGCAGGGCATGGATGAGGTACTTGGCGTGGCTGGCATCGGGATCCCCTTCGTAGCCGCGGAAGTGGGCCCCGTACTTGAAGCCGGTCTTGACCAGGATCCCCCGCGCCTTCAGGTCCTCGTAGACCTGCAAGCGGAGTCGGAAGTCCGGTTGGATCTTGACGGCCTCCCGCAGGAGCGTGGCGAGCCCCACCTTCCGGCCGGTCTGGGCCCTGCGGATGACCAGGGCGCCCTGCTTGGCGAGGTAGAGGGTCTCCAAGAGCGACAGCTGAAGGCGCTCCCCCAGCATCTTCCCGTAGAAGCCCCGCTCGTACAGGGCCTGGGCACTCCCCGGATCCACCACCAGCGACCGGTCATTTAGGAAGAGAGCCTCGGCTTCGATCCCGGACAGGTCGTCCATCAGCCCGCCCCGCGGTGAGGCCTTCGAGACCCGGTAGTACGTAATGTCGCTCTCCTCGTCCACGACGGCGAGGAGGAGTTCCTTCCGGACCCGGGCCACGCGCCCCAAGTGGTCCTCGAGTTCCCCTAGGTCGAAGAGGCTTCGCTCCGAGAGGGCGAGGACCCAGTACCGCGTTGGGGCCTTGTCCGGGCCGGCCCCCCGAGGGAAGACGCGGAAGTCCAAGGGGGGCACGCCCGCCTTGACGACGTACCCCCGCTGCCGAAGATCCCGGTACACCAGATACCGAATCTCGAAGTTTGGGAGGACGGCATCCCCTTGACGGAAGAGGTTCTTGACGCCCAGCTTCCGTCCGGCTTTCGTGACGTCAAGCTTCCCGGTTTCGCTGAGATACGCCGCCTCCACGAGGTCGAGCTCGACCCCTCCGCCCGGGAGTGGGTTCCCGAAGTAACCACGGTTGTAGAGGCGGCTTCCGTCGGCCTCATCGGCCACGAATACCTTCCCTTCGAGGAGCCGTCCAGGCATGTGTGACGGGCAAGGTGGTGGGAGTATAAACGGTCCCCCGCAGGCCTCGGCCAAGGCCCCCTTGCCGACGGAGGGCCGCGGGTTCCAGTCCCGAACGTGGGAATGTGCGGCGATAATCTTGGACCAACGTTTAATACCGCAGACCTGCCCAAATGGCCAGGCTCCCAGATGGAGGGCGTCCCACGCTGCGGGAAAGAAGACTAGACCACTCCGGCGTCTCGGAGGTCCTCGGAACCATCCTGGTCCTGCTGATTACGGTCATCATCTTCTCGAGCATCGTGCTGTGGGTCTTCACCTTACCCACGCCCCGCGCGGGAGTCAGCATCGACTTTCACGGGGTCCTCTCCGGCAACTACATCGGAGGCGTATGGAACGGGGCCGAAGTCGAGCTCGATCACCTGGGAGGCCAAGACCTCCACGAAGGGAGCACCCGTGTCTACTTGACCATTGACAACGCCACGGAGGTTCTGAAGACGCGAGGGATCTTCTTCGACGGGGTAAGCGTCAAAACCTACGGCGTGGAAGGGCCCGACGCCACGTGGAACTTTGGGGAGAGATGGACGTACAGCAATGCGAGCATCGCGCAAGATGCGAACGTCTCCGTGATGGTCGTCGATCTCGAGCGAGGTCTTCTCCTCTGGCGGAAACCGCTCTTAGGCTCTCCGGGCGCCCAGGCCCCCATCTTCTTGGACAAGTGGGTGGATCCCGCCCCGACAACCGCCACCCGGGATCCCGTGAAGGTGGGCGACAAGTTCACGATTCTGGCCAAGGTGGCCGATCCCGATGCGGATCTGAACCCCGCGTCGGTGTGGGCCTACCTGACGTTTGGGACTGGCGGTGTGCCCCTCGGTTACGTCCAGCTGCTGGATGACGGAAACCCCCTCGTGGGGGACCTGCTCGCCGGCGATGGGGTCTACACCCGGACGCTGAGCTACGGGGCCCAGAAGAAGTGGGATGGCGGCATCGTCATCCTCAACGCCACAGACAACGGCGGACGGGGGACCCAGACCCGACTGATCCTGAAGGTATTGGACACAGGAACCTCCTCTCAGGTCGAGGGTCCCGCCGGTTTGGGGTTCGGCTCGGCCGTGCAGCGGTACGACATTTTCGAGGTCGGGGATTGGGATGCGAACGGCTGGGAGGCGACCAGCACGCGGAGTTTCATCAAGGGGCAGGCTGCCGTGGTTGTTGTGGCCACCAAGAGAATCCCCAGTCCTGACTTGAAGAACACCTTCCTACTCTGGGACCCCTACGGCGATCGGGAGGTTGTGTACAGCAATGCACCATATACAAATCCCGTCACGGGGAGCTCGATTCCCTCCACGACGCAGGCCTTCGATCTGACCGAATTCATCAGCGGCTTCTACATCTACGAATATCGGATCAACACGACGAGCGCGGCCCACGGTTTCGATGGATTCCAACTTCAATTCGGATACTATCCCCTCGAGTTCGAGTTGATTACGAGTCAGACCCCATCCCCGGAAAACAGACTGTACGTGACCGATTATATCCGGGTTACCGACTCTTTTGGGGGCAGCCCAGACTATCCCCGGGTGGAGACCTACCGGGATGCGGGCCACACGATTGCCGCGACCACCTTCAACTTTACCGACACCATGCACCTGAAGGTGGTCGTCGGGAGTACCGACGGGAGCTTTGACATCGGGAACATCATCATCTCCGATTTCATCGGAAATCTGCCCGTTTGGGCCTCTCCGGGAAGTACCCCGGTGAGCGTGGCCGTCATCAATGACACCACCAGCTACGCCTTCTCCGTGGACTTGTCCCAGCCCAACCTGGACCCTTGGAATTTTGGGACCGTCTCTTACAATCTCGCGATTATGAACGTCCAGGACGCGGACGAGGATTATGGCCGAATCTGGGGGCAGATCAGGGTCAACGGTCCTCGCTGGAAATTGGATCTCGCCCTGGGACTCATGACGACCTCGCACAAGAACCACGACCTGGCCATCTACGGCGACTTCTTTGACAACGTCGAGGGGTGGACCGACTACCCCTATGAAACCTTCTTGGCGTCCCCGGGGAACAAGGCGCCCGTCAACCCCATCACTTCGCAGGTGTTGGGGGACTTGGATAGTGACGGGGACCTCGACATCTTTGCGGGAACCCAGATGGGTGACGTCTGGTGGTACCGAAACCGAGATGGAAAGGCCCATTCTATGTTTCGGACCGTCATAGACACGCTCACGTCGACCGTGACCGGCGCCGCTGTCGGTCATGTGGATGGAGACCCCGACCTCGATGCCGCGGTTGGGACTGCCTCTGGAGACGTGTGGTGGTATCGGAATGACGGGTCTTGGTCTTCCAACTTTGTCGACAACGTAGGAGCCGGCATCTCCGCCCTTCAGTTGGCCGATGTCAATGGAGATGGAGCCGCGGACCTGGTTGTTGGCCTCGACGTGGGACCGGACAGTGTCCGGGTTTACCTCAACAACGGACAGGGGGTCTTCGGGACGGTCACGACCACCGATACGCTGATGGCCTCGGATGTTCCCAGCCCGGGACATGGGACCGTCACGGGGTCCTTCCTTCTCACCACTGCCAGCGACAACCTATACCAGCGCGTGGAGGAGGCCGCCTCGGATGGGTTCGTGGCCTCCTGGGAGTGGCTCGCACCGGTCGAGACCGTCCAGGGGATTTTCCTCGACACGTACGTGCCTGATGGGAGGGTCCAGATCCTCACCGAGGCGGAGACGGGGCCTCTCCCGGAATACACACTGGGGTACCCCGGCCATCGCTACCTGTTCCCCAACATCACAGCGGCCTCCTCGGACATCCTCGAATTACATCTCGTCGGCCACATCAGCTCGGGATCCGAGCCCTTCGTGATGGGGTGGTCCAAGGATGGGCTCACCGTCACCTGGGTGAGCGGGTTGATCACCGGACTAACGAGTGGAGAGTACCTCTGGAGCATCTCGGGAGTGGATTGGAGCGACGAGACGCTCTTCGTTCACTTCATGGATGTCGATGACAGCCGCAGGGACAAGGATACGGACAACCAGCTTACGAGTCTATCCGTCGACCAGCTCTACCTCTTGCAGCCCGGAAGCGGCAGCATCAGTAGTCTCGCCAAGGTATGGAAGTCGGCCACCATCCCCTCGGGTAAGGACGCCTACAAGTTCTTCGTAGAGGCACATCACACCTTCAATGCCGAGAACGATCATCTGCTGCTCCAAGTCGCAACGGCCCCCCAAGGTCCCTACTACGGCCTCGTGGTTGTCACCAAGACCGTCGATGATGATGGCACGCAAAGCGTTTCCCTTCCCGCCGATATCGGCGGTCTCTCCCTGTACATCCTCGCGCAGGATACTGATCGGCGGTTCGGTGCGACGGTCCTCGATACGGTCTGGTTGGACCATCTGTACTTCAGATCCTACGATGCGACCCCAGCGTACTGGCCGATCAGTGTGGGGGATCCCATCCGAGGCCTGACCGTTGCGGACATCGATGGGGATGGCTACCAAGACATCGTCGCGGCAACGACGGGCGCCGTGCTTCACGTCTACTATGGCGACGGGACGGGAATGGGCTGGCCCGCCGAAGACTCCCTCACGGCGACGGGTGCGCTGCTGACCGTAGATGTGGGATTAGTATCCGGTGACATGGCCTATGACATCGTTGTGGGGACCGATGACACAAACATCCTCCTCTTCACGAATGGCGGGTCCCGAGGATCTTGGTTCCTGACTACGATCACCTCTCTGTCCACGACGACGACCTCCACGCTCCGTGTCGGGGATGTCGATGGAGACAAGTGGGATGACATCGTCTTTGGAACGGAAAACGGGTTCTTGATCTACCTACGGAATGACCTGGGGATGGGCTGGAGGACGACGAATATCATCCAGATGAATGACCGGATCGATGTACTTGACATTGGGGACGCCGACCGGGGGGTCATTATTCGGCCGCATCCTTACTGAAGCTCAGCTGAAGTGTTCCCCGGGAAGGGTTCCCGCCGCGCCCCGCCGGTTCGTCGATGCTCTCAGTTCTATTTATATAGAAGATTATTTATAGTCAAACCGTGGACCGGCTACAGCTTCTCACGGAGGCGCGCGATCTTCTTTCTCACACGGGCTTCTTTGTAAGCGAGCAGCATCGGAGCCGTGGACTGAGTTTCGATCTCGCCGCCCGGCGCGACGACGTGCTCCTGCTGGTCAAGGTCCTCCTCAACGTCGACGCCCTGAGCCGGGACGCCGCCCGAGAGTTGAAGGCCGTCGCCTACAGCCTCGATGCCGCCACCCTCCTCGTCGGGCTGAAAAGCAGCAGCGGGGCCCTGGAGGAAGGCGTTGTCTACTCCCGGTTCGGCATCCCCATCGCTACCCCCGCGACCCTGCAGGAGTTCCTGGAGGAGGGAGTCCCGCCCTTCATCTTCTCGGCCCCGGGGGGGCTCTACGTGCGATTGAATTCCGAGGTGCTCCGTCGGGTGCGGGAAGAGATGGGCATCTCCCTCGGGCAGATGGCCGAGGTCGCCCACGTCTCGCGGCGCACGATCCAGATGTACCTGGACGGGATGAGCGCGACCGTGGAGGCGGCCTCGCGCTTGGAGGAGTTCCTCAGCGAGCCCCTCGTACTCCCCCTGGACCCCTTCGGCTTCCACAAGGAGGAAGGCCAGACGGCCCGCGCCTCCCCCGCCAAGGACTTCCACGGGGTGATTCGAAGGCTCCTCACGAAGCTGGGCTATGACGTGCTCCTCACAAAGCGGTCCCCGTTCGACGCCATCACGAAGGACGAGGCCATCCTCTTCCTCGCGGGAATGGAGCAGCAGGAACGCACTCTCCGTCAGAAGGCGGAGGTCGTGGCCAACCTCTCCAAGGTGGTGGAGCGGGACCCCATCATGTTTGTCGCCCGTCGCGAGAAGGTCAGCCTGCGGGGGGTCCCGATCATCGACGCCCAGGAGCTGCGAAAGCTGCGTGAGCGGGGCGAGATGGTCGAGCTCGTCGAGGAACGGAAGGAGTAGGTCCGCGACGCAGAAGCGTTAGCCGGACTTGGCTCGCCCAGGGGCGGCCTTGACCCGCGTGCCTTTCTTCTTGCCCGCGGAGGCGGTCGGCTTCCTCGGCCGGACGGCCCCCTTCTTCGGCACCGCGGCCTTCTTCGGCACCGTGGCCTTCTTCTTGGGAATCGCCGCCTTCTTGAAGACGAAGTAGAGCCGAGATGGCTGTTCTCCACGCCCTCGTAACGCCAACGCGCGGATGTGAGAGTACACCCTCGTCCCGTTGGCCTTCGTGAAGAACGCATTCAACCCCTGCGACATCTCCCCGTTCACCAGGGGTTTCTTTCCTACGAAGTCCATCTCCGCCAGCAGTCTTCCGCGATTGTCCTTGGGCTTGAGGACGCGCGCCCACCCCTTGCCTCGAAGATCCGCCTCCTTCCACCCCAGGAACTTCCGGCTCGGGGGGGAGAGGCCTCGGACGCGCATCTCGCCGTCCACCTTTATGGCGGCGTCGGCCAGATTCACCGCCAGGTCCTCCAGTTTCCGGAAGACGCGATGGGACTCGTCCTGCAGGCGCCCGTTCTCGACGGCCGTCGCCAGCTGGTTTCCGATGCCGCTCACGACGTTGATCTCCTTGCTCGTGAAGTAGTGGCGTGAGGTGGTGCTGTCCAGCGTCATGATCCCGAGGGCCTTCCCCTTGTAGACCAGGGGCACGATTAGCATGGACTTGAGCTGCCAAGCGCGGATGATCTTCTGCGGAAGCAGGTCCTCCTGGGGCAGGTCGCGAACCACGGAGGGCAGCTTCTGGATGATCACCTTATTCACGAGCTTCGGGACCTCGGCGTGGCTCAGCTGGCGCTCGGTCAGGACCGTGGCAAAGGCATCGCGGGGACAGTAGGCCTCCGCCGGGACAAGGACTTGGTTCCGGGGATCGTCGAGGAACACCGCGGCCCGGTCCACCCTCACGAGCTGGGGGGAGATCCGGACCACCGTTCGTAGGACTTCCGAGAGATCGGAGAGGTTGCTGACCATCTCCGAGACGCCGATGAGCGCGGCCAGAATCTGGGTCTCTCCGAGGTTCCTCTCGTCGAACATGGGGACGACAAAAGATGCCTGGCGGATGTGGAAAAAGCTTTCCTCGTGGTTATCAGGGCGGTCCGTGGCGCCCCCCGAGCCCATGCCTGGCCGGCCCACCCCGGCGGAAAACGCTTTATGAACCCGCGGCTAGCCCTTGCGGTCATGGAAGCCGTGTTCCTGTTCCCGAAGGAGGCCTCCGCGCGCAGTCGCGAGATCCTGGAGGACGATCGCATCAGTCGTCAGAGTGTGACGCTTCGTGACGCTCGCGCTCTGGGGGCGGATCGGGATGGCATCCTGGTCTTCATCCAGGGGGACGCGGGGGCGATCGAGCGGTTTGCCTCCCTCGCCGAGGATGTGGCGGAGCGACTCGAAGAGGACCAGGCCGCCTCGCTGCGCGCCACCCTCCGGAAGGAGGAGGAGGACGCCGCCGAGGGGGTCGGACTTCTATTCGGGGGCTCGTAGCTCTCGCCGCGGTACCGTTCTCAAGCCTGAGTTCCTGGATGTACCCCTTTTTATCGGAGGACCCCCTGGTTTTCCCTGTGAATGGCCTCCCCGATTCTCCTGAATCGGAGGGCGAACCGACTGCCTGTCTCCGATGTGGGACCTCTTACCGGGGCAATTCTTGCCCACGATGCGGCTGGCCCGCGGGGGTGCCTCTCCCGGTTCAAACGTCGGCTCTGCGGACGATCCTAGGGGTGGTCTGGCTCTTCGCTCTCATCCTGTTCCTTGTGTACCTCGCCGCCATGCTGGGCGCGCTGGTGTGGATCAGCCCGGGGATCATCGAAGGGGTCGTCGCGGGGGCCTGCACGGCCTGCACGACCTTCTTCTTCTGGATCAACCCCCTAAATCCCACGTTCCTGGACGTCGTCGAGGTCGGGGGACCCGCCATGTTGGGCTGGTTCTTGATCCTGATGACCATCATCTTCGGGATTTACCTATTCCTCGTCTTGGTTCACGGGAGGCAAACGTATCGGGACATCCGCCTCCCTCCGGAGCGAATCGAGAGCAAACTGGGCTCCCGCAGCGCGGTGGTCGCGGTCGGCCAGGTCTTCATGGCCGTGCTCTTCTTCGACCTCCTCTACTTCTCCGTCATCCTGCCCTTCGGGTTCGGGTTCGTGCCCGAGGCGCCGCCCTTCTTCAGCGAAGCGCCGGAGTGGTTTGTCCTCTACAGCGTCGTGAATGCCGCCGTGTGGGAGGAATTCGCAACGCGACTCCTGCTCATCGGATTGCCGATGGCCCTGGCCGCCTTTGTGAGCCGACTGCCCCACGTGATTTACGGGACCGGGGGGCCCAACCCGGGTCGCGCCCGCCATCTGGCCGGCGCGTTCAAGTACCTCTTCGGCGGCCAGGTGCGCGAGGGCTCCCCGCGCGCGGCCCTCCTGGTCGGCGCCGGCCTCGTCTTCGCGTCCGCCGCCATCTTTGGGTATCTCCACGTCCCCGCCTGGGGGGCGTGGAAGTTTGTGGATACGTTCCTCGCGGGCCTCGCCCTGGGTTACCTCTTCCTCCGGCACGGAATCCTTGCTTCGATCCTCCTCCACCTCGCTGTCAACTCCTTGGGAATCCTCTTCTCCGTGGCCGGGGGCGTGACCAACTTGGGCGGGTCCTTCTTGGTTGGCATCCTCTACCTCGCCCTCGTGGCCTTCGGAGCCGGGTTCTTCGCGTACTATGCGAAACGGACGGGGGGCTTCCTCTTTGGATGGCTTCGGCGCGGAGGCGGAAGGACGGCCCCCGTGCCCGCCCCGCCGCCGGTCTCGGGAAACCCGGGAGACGATCTGCTCCTCTTTGCGGTCACATGCCCCCAGTGTGGGGGCCACGAGGCGCAGTACCAGGACGGCGTTCTGACTTGCTTACGGTGCGGGACGCGCCTCTCCTCCCCCGCGGCGGATCGTGGCCGGGGCCAGCTCTTGGATTAGGCCCCGGAGGTCGTCGGAGACCACCGTCACCCGGATGTCTCCCAGCGGGGCGTGAGCCGAGAAGGAGACACGACCGGCAAAGGCCGCCTGCTTGTTGAGACGGAACACCAAGCGACGCCCTCGGACCGACCCCAGGAGCACCTCGCGGGAGGAATCCCGGATGCGCTGTCTCACGAGCAGCTCGGCAAACCGATCGAGGGACCCGGCGGGACCTTGGAGGCTCTCCTCCTCTTCGAGCCGGGCCTCGGGGAACAGGTTCAGGACGGCCGTCCGAACCCTTCTCGCACTCTCCGTGGGCCGGATGGGGGTCTCCACGGTTGCCTCGTACACACGCCCCTATCCGGCCGGCCGGGTAAAGGTTGGAGCGGTCGCAAACCCTTTTTACGCACCCCCCTATCGGGAGCGGAATGCAGGAGGATCTTCTCTCACTCGCCATGGAGTCAGGGGTCCTCCTGGATCCCGAATTGGCGGACTATCTGGCCGAACGCGAGCACCCCGTGGACAGATTGCTGGCGATTCTGGACTCGGTGAACCCCCGCCCGTTGGTGCTCACCTTGGAGGAGGTCAAGGCACTAAACCAGCCCCCTCCGACCCCACAATCCCCTGCCGCGTCCGCCCCCGGTCGGCCGCGCGTTCGGTGGGCCCCATCCGGCGCCCGGCGGGAGGACTACGACCCGGAGGTCGTCGTCCTTCAGGACATCACCGGACGCTCCACGTGCACCGGCGAGATGCAGGACTTCTCCCGGTACTTCGACCATCGGTACAAGGCCCTCTCAGGTCTGTTGCGGGCGAGGCGTGAACTTGTCGGGGCCGTGTCCATCGACCGCGCCCTGAAGATGACCCGCGAGGTGCGCCTCATCGGCATCGTCCAGTCGGCCAAGAAGACGCGAACCGGCAACTACCTCCTTCTGGTCGAGGACGCGGACGCCTCCTGCCAGGTTCTTGTCCCCAGCGAGGGACCCGGCATCGACGGTGCACCCATCCCGGACGAAGTGCTGGGGGTCGTGGGCCGTCCCTGGAAGGACGACATTCTGCTGGCCGAGCAGATCGTCCGCCCCGACGTGCCTCCCACCCACGCCTTCGCCGGGGCCGACGAGGCCCTCTGTGCGGCCTTCGTGTCCGACGTCCACGTGGGGAGCCGCCTCTTCCTCCGCGACCGCTGGGAGCGCTTTGCGCGATGGCTCGGGACCGAGGAGGCCTGCCGCATCAAGTATCTCGTCGTGGTGGGGGACGTCGTGGATGGGATCGGTGTCTATCCCCGGCAGGACGAGGACCTCGCCGTGGACGACGTGTATCGCCAGTACGAGGAGGTCGCGGCCCTGATGGGCGACCTGCCCGAGGAGCTGCAGGTGATCATCCTCCCGGGCAACCACGATGCCACCCGGCCCGCGGAGCCCCAGCCCGCCCTCCCCAAGGGGATTCAGCAGGTCTTCCCCGATGGCGTGCAGTTCGTGGGGAATCCCTCCCTCCTTCGCCTCCATGGGGTCG
>JBHIBW010000017.1:0-16633 GCA_046759265.1 Thermoplasmata archaeon | reverse complement strand
CGTAGGGGGTCTGATCGAGCCACCAGAAGATGAGATATTGCGGCCCCCCACGGCGCTGCTTCCCTTCGGTCATGCTCCTCACGGGTCCGGGTGAACCTGGGTTCCGTGCGAATATGAAAGTGCTGGGCACAGTATCAGGGCCGATACTGGTCCAACGTTCCACTAGGGGCAGGTCAGCGGACCGAGGGCGAGGTGCCTGTGCCTACTCCTGCTCCGGCAAAACACCGAGCTGGGCCAAGAACCCGACCCGATCGAAGTAGGTTCGCTCCTCGGCGATTTCTCCGTTCACGGTCTTGGAGATGTTCAGGATGTGGAGCCGGACGGGCCTGTTCGTGGGGGGCATGTCCTCGCCCGTGGGGCCCTTCCAGGGTCCGGTGTTGGTGCCCGTCACGAGGAGCTCGGCACAGAGCCACTCCCCCGATCCGAAGACGCCAAGGCGTTCAGTCTTCATGTCCGGAAACGCGGTCGTCAAGCCATGGATCTGTTCCCGATGCGCCTGGCGGCCTTTCGTCGGTTCGGGCGTGAACGGCGAATAGACAACTACGGACTCCGCGTGGGCGGCGTCGAACGCGTCCCAATCGCGAGCTTCTAGGGATCTCTCTGCAGCGTCAGCTGCTTTTATGCTCTCTTCTAGGGTCATGATCCTCCCCTGCGCCGGGGGAGGACTGGGAAGTATTAGCGTCTTTGCCGGGATGCCATAGAGCCCACTTCGCGGATGATACAGGCTTATACGGGAGGCGACTAGCCATGCTTCGCCGGGAGGGTGCGGTGAGATGCGGTACTTCGTGACGGGGGCCACCGGATTCATAGGCGGCCGTCTCGTCCGTCAACTGGTCGAAGATGGGCACGAGGTCACGGCTCTCGTCCGTGCCCCTCCCACCGCCCGGCCTTTGGCCGAGCTCGGCGTACAGGTTTACAAGGGCGAAGTCACGGATCGGGAGAGTATGCGCGCCCCGATGGAGGGCGTTGACGGCATTTTCCACCTCGCCGCCTGGTTCAAGGTCGGCGTCTGGGATCGTCGCCAGGCGGTGGCAGTCAACGTGCATGGGACCCGCAACGTGCTGGAGCTCATGGACGAGCTTGCGATCCCTCGAGGCGTTTACACCAGCTCCCTGGCCGCGTTCGGTGACACGGGAGGCCGAGTCGTCGACGAAACCTTTCGCCCGACCGGCCCGTTCCCGAGCGAGTACGACCGGACGAAATGGGTGGCCCACTTTGAGGTCGCAGAGCCCATGATGAGGGCGGGGTTGCCTCTGATTATGGTGCAACCTGGCCTCGTCTACGGATCGGGACTGACGGGCCCTCTTCGCGATCCCTTCGTCGACTACCTGCGCGGAAGACTTCGGTTCCTGCCGAGACGGAACGCGTTCGACTGGGGCCACGTGGACGACACGGTACAGGGTCACCTCCAGGCCATGGCCCGCGGGCGACCGGGAGAGGATTACATCATCTCGGGGCCGCACCACACGCTCGTGGAAGCATTTCAGATCGCCGAGGAGATCACGGGAACCCCCGCACCCACGCGGCGGGTCTCGTCGGGGACCCTCCGCTTCATCGCCGGGCTCTCCAGCGTCTTCGGACGCCTGTTCCGTGTCTCTTGGCGGTATCACCCGGAGACGCTCCGATCGGCGATCGCCACATATCAGGGAGACAGCAGCAAGGCGCAGAGGGAACTCGGTTTCGAGGCCCGACCGCTCAGGGAGGGTCTCGGGGAGTGGCTCGAATACGAGAAGCGCCTGCTTGGGATGACGCCGTCCGACGCGTAACGGCGTGTCTCCCCCTCGGTGGGACTTGGGCCCAATTCTGGCCAAGGCCCTTATGACGATGGGAGCTAGGCAGGTTGGATGTCTGCCTCGAGGATCAAGCTCCTTCTCGTCCTCGTCATTGTCGGGGTGCTGGCGGTTCCCGCCTGGATCCTGGCCTCTCCCCTGTTCCTTGCCACCCCTGGGAACGAGGAGGCGCCAGCGGGTTTCTCCAGTGTCGTCGCCACCGGGGTTTTCATGGATGGAGAGCCGGGTCACGTGAGCTCGGGAGAGGCTCAGCTGCTTCACGACGGCATCAGCTACGTCCTGCGCTTCGAGAACTTCTTCGTGACCAATGGCCCCGGGCTCTCCGTGTACCTGACCCAGGGGCCGCGCGTGGCCCAAGGAGATCTGGACCTGGGATCCCTCAAGGCAAGTCAGGGAGCCTCAAACTATCCGATCCCGGCGGGTGCCGATCCGCGGAGCTACCGCTATGTGGTGATCTGGTGCGTGCCGTTCTCCGTGCAATTCGGCTTCGCGGCACTTACCTTCCCTTGAAGCGACCCGCCGATGGGGGGCCAGTCGCATTACGGCATCTTACCGATGATCCGCTCCATCTCTTCGATGGAGTAGGCACGGAGCGTCTCCGTCCGGATGTTGCCTTGGGAACCCAGACTCAGGGCCACCGCGCTTGCGGTCTCATCGTCCGGGGCCTCCGTGACGGCGACCGCGTCATAGCGACCGGAGGTCCAATGGAAGCTCAGGATCTTGACTCCCATCTGCTCGAAGACGGCCGTTCCCTCCTGGAACCGCTTCGTCGTCTCCTTCACGTTCTGGATTCCCGGTCCGGTCCAGTTCAGAAGGGTGACATATGTGGGCATAGGGTCTCACCTCCTCCCCCCGAGAGGGGCCTTGGGTATTTTGGGCGCCCCTCCTTGGCGCGCTTATTCGGGGGCCATACCGATCTGGCTCAGGAACGCGAGGTTGTCGTAGTAATCGTGCTGTTCCGTCGCCTTGCCGCCCTCAATCTTGAACACCAAAGCCACCGGTAGCTCGACCCGCTTGTTGGTGGCCGGAATCTCTTGCCCCCCAGGCCCCGTGAACGCTCCCCTATGGGTGCCTGTGAAGATACCTTCGAAGACCACCCAGTCGCCCGCGCCGAAGACGCGCACAGTCTCGATGTGTTGGTCAGGGAACGCGGCGAAGTTCGTCTCGAAACGCTCCCGATACCCCTCCAAACCCTTGAGGGGCTCCTCCAGGTCCGGCGCATAGTTCACGAGGGATTCATCGCTCAAGGCGAAGAAGCGATCCCAATCATGGGCGTTGAACGCCTCCATGCCCGACTTTACCAGCTCCACATTCTCGTTGGTGCCCATTTTCTTCCCCCCAGGAGCCGACCGAACACGCGGCGGCTCAATTCATGCGAATGAGGGCGGGGTCTTAAGCCTGCTGTCGCGCACCTGCGGCTTCATGCCACAGCCGCCTCGGCCCGCGGTCGCCGCCCCCACGGTGGCGGGATCAGGTCGCGCGCCCAGGCGATCAGGAGGACGGTCAATCCGAAGAGGATGAATGCTGAGACTGGATGAAAGGCGGCATAGAAGGAGAGCTCCCCCGGAAGGGTGGCAAAGATCGGCATGAGGAACGAGTAGACGGGCGTCACGATTGCCACGATGAGATCTCTCCTTGGGAGCTTGCTGATCGCCGCGAAGACGATGAGGACGAGGCCGATCGGGTGGACGACGCCGTAGCCGAAGCCGCCGTGGGTCTGCCACCATGTGGCGTCGTTGAAGAGCCCAAGGCCCGCCAGGAACACCTGGGCGAGCAGGCTGATCAAGAAGGCCCAGGCGACGAAGAAGTAAACTAGCCGCCTCCCTTCCGCGGGCATGTTCCTCCGAGATTAGATCGCTGGCGGGTGCAAGCCTAGAGGCGCCACCTACTCCTCAGGCTCGATGATCTTGGTGTCGCCGGCCTCACGAAGGAGAACCGACTCCCCGTTGTCGTCGTTGAAGAAGGCTCCCGCCTCCTCGTTCAGGCGCATCCAGGTTTCGTCCTCGTGCTCCCGCCAGGTGTCGAAGTCGCCGTAGGTCGTGCACTCCCACAGGGAAGCCGTCGAAAATCGGCCGAACCCGAGGACGTAGAAGTAGGTGCCTCGATAGGTCCATCCCGGCGGTGCGTGCTTCCGGAAGAGATCCTCGTTCTTCTGCACGTACTCCTGCCACGCGCCCGCCTTCCCCTCTTTCAGGTTTCCACTCGTTATCCAGAGCATAGTTCCTCCCTCGACACTCCCCGAGGTTCCTTGCCTACTTAAATCCAACACTGGAGGCGAAATAGGAAGGCCGATGGGGGGCTGGGAGGGCGGGATTCGTATGGAGCGGGAACGCATTACAACGAACACTCCCTGGGAAGCGCTGGTCGGGTACTCGCGGGCCGTCCGCGTGGGACCGTTTGTCTACGTCTCGGGCACCACGGCCACGGACTCGGAGGGACGTGTCGTGGGCCGGGGCGATCCCTACCGCCAGACCCTTCAGGCGATCCAGAACATCGAGAACGCGTTGAATCGGGCAGGATCGGGGCTCCAGGACGTCGTTCGGACCCGAATCTTCGTGACGGACATCGAGACCTGGGAAGAGGTGGGGCGCGCCCACGGGGAGGCCTTCGGGGACATCAGGCCGGCCGCGACCATGATTGAAGTTCGTCGCCTCGTTGACCCGGAGATGCTAGTGGAGGTCGAAGCTGAGGCCGTCCTCGAAGAGAGTGAGGTGGTGCGTGATTGAAGCCCGGTCGACTCAGTACTTTGCCCTCAGGTTCGCGTCCACCTTCACCATCCAATGGTGGAGGGGCGCCAGCTCTTGTGCGACGTCGAACACGCGGTCTACGAACTCCGGTTTCCGCAGGACCTCAGTCTCCTTGAAGTTCTTGTAGGCCCAGAGGCCCCCGTACTTCAGCCACTGGGCGCGCGGATGATCCTGGTCGTACCCCCGGGGCACCCGCTTGTACTTCGTCTCCCCGATCTCGTATCTGCCCGCCTGCTGCAGGGGCTTCATGACGCTCTCCAGCTCGGGTCCCAGGGTCTCATCGTCCACGGCCTCCCGATACGTCTCTAACATGGGTTTCGAGAACATGTGGTGGCCCCCGTGAATGCCCCACCCCTCCGTGTCGAAGCCGACGCCGTAGCCGGGGGATTCCATCTTCTTCCCGGGGCCCTCCCAGAAGCCGAACCAGACGTGGGTGTTGTAGGGCGACTTGTCCTTGCTGAACCGAATGTCGCGATATATGCGTCCCATCGAGCCCTGCCCGTTGGTCCGCGTATCGTACCGGATGCCGGGCGAGATCGTCTGCAACTTCTCCCCCATCGCGACGACGAAGGACTGTGAAGGCGCCACGACGTGATCGAGATAGAGCTGCTTGTACTTCTGAAACCACTCCCGGTTGTTGTTCTTCTCAAGAGTCTGCAGGAAGTGGAGACCCTCTTCCGGAAAGCCTGTGAAGGGTGCGATTTCCCCCATGACGGTTTCACCGTTCGGGCCTACATAAACCCTATTGCGGGGGCTAGAAGGGCTTGAACATCATGAGCCAGAGGATCAGGAGGATTCCAACGACGCCGATCCATGCGGCGGCCACGGGGGAGGCGGAAGCCAGGATGTCTTCCACGTCCTCCGGTCGTGGGCGCCCGTCATCTGGCCCCTTCCACTGGCGCCCCATAGGAAGGTTGACCCCTAGGGCCACGCGGAGCTTGTTGTAAGGAACCGCCATCATAGGCGTCATCACGAAGGTAATCGCGAAGAACAGCACGAGGGAAGTCCAAAACCATGCCAGGCGCCACCATTCGCCGAGGACCCCCAGGGTGACTCCGGTGGCCAGAACTGCGAGGAGGGAAAGGCTGAGGCCCCAATAGGACGCGGCCGAGATGTCCAGCAAGGCACGAATCCGACTCTCATCTCGCTCCGTGCGGAGGCGGAACGCCACGGCGGCCGAGGCCCCGTGCGAGAGCATGAAGACGAGTGCGGAGCCGACGTGTGCGAAGACGATCCATTGGTAAACCACGAAGTGAATGACCACGATTATCCCCCTCCGGGTGGCATCAGGGGTGCGCCCATATAACCCCTCTCCATGCAGCGGATTTGATGGCCGCCCAAGTCTGAAATATCGGGAGTCCCTGCCCGAATCAGCGGAAGTGGGGGTGCGTCCATGGGACAAGACCTCGATGGCCAGGTACGCGCGGCGGAGGAGGAGTGGTTCGAGCATTGGAAGCGGGGGCCGCGGCGACTGCAGTGGTCGTCGCTCCCGCCTCAGGTGGGGGAGGTGGCCCCCGATTTCACGCTCGAGGATTCCTCCGGCAAGCCCACCCCCCTGCATGAATTCTGGAAGGAGTCCCCCGCCCTCCTCCTGTTTTGGCGTCATTACGGTTGCGGATGCGGGATGGACCGGGCCCAACGGCTGCAGGAGGAGTACGGCGGGTACGTCGCCGCGGGCGCCAGCGTCGTGGTCATCGGACAGGGGGAGCCGGAGCGTGCGGCCGCCTACGCGTCGAAATACGGGCTCCCCTGTCCCGTTCTGTGTGATCCCGATCGCCAGGTCTACCGCGCATATGGATTGTTAGATTTCCAAGCCTCCGAGGTGCTCTACGATGCGGACGAGGACCTCCAGCGCATGGACCTGCAAGCCGGAATTCGGTTTGCGGCGGAGCGCCGGGATCAGGGGCGTCCTTTGGTGGATAGCCCATGGCAACGACCGGGTGAATTCGTGGTCGACCGTGGTGGCGCCTTGCGCCTGACCTACCGGTACACGTACTGCGAGGACTATCCCGATCCCCGTGTCCTCGTGTCCGCTATCCGCGACGCCGGGCGCGTGTCCCGCTAATCGCGTGCCCCTACCCGGTGACCCGGACGGGCTCAATCCGTAGAAGCACGCGCTCCTGTCCCGGAGGCAGGGAGAAGTCTCGTCCGAGGTACTTGCGGGACAGCTCGTGAATGTGGAGGAGGGCCCCTTCCTTCGTGATCTCGACGACGCGACCTCGTACGATGACTTTCGCGTACGGGTCCCGTTGGTCGTGCAAGGAGACGGCGACGCGCGGGTCGCGGCGGACGTTGAAATACTTGACCCGACCCACGGCCGTGTTCATGGTCAGGTTGTCCTCCTCCACCCCGACCCACATCGGCGTCACGTGGGGGGACCCGTCGGGAAGGAGGGTCGCCAGATGGGCGAAGTTGGGTCGTTCGAGCAGTTCGATGGCCCGTGGGGGTAGCCGCGTCATGAGGGTTCATTCAGAGACGAGGGATAAGGCCTCGCGGTGGGCGCTCCCCTCCGCGGGTAGTGTCTTATACCCTGGTCTGTGTGATATCCCCCGGACTGGAGGGGGAGAGGCATGTCGCGCCGGGGGGGTCGCGCACTCGATCGAGTGAGAGGATTCGTTCCCCTGGTTGCAATGTTGGGCTTCATCGTCTTCGGCCTAATGGCCGGGATCGCAGCGGGGGGCGACGTCTCGTCCGCCGACGCCTACGGGGAACTGGGGGTGGGAGGTTCCCGTCCGGAGGCGCCTGTAAGCACAGCCCCGACCATCCTGGCCGAGGGAGCCGAGGGGGTCCCGTGGATAGAAACTGCCCTCTACCTCCTCGTCGCCTTTATCGTCCTTGCGGGATACGTCCTCGCGGTCCGCAAGTGGCCCTGGCTCCGTCGTCGTCGGAAGTCTTAACCCCGAGATCGTCTCCGCCCTGTGCCTTGGATCTTCGGCTATGGTTCCCTCATGTGGGATCCCTTCTTCCCGTACCTTCGATGGGAGAGGGCGGTGCTGCCGGGCTATCACCGCGCGTTTGTCATGTCCTTCGGGCGTGTCTGGGGGAGCCCGGGAGCTCCCTGTGTCGTCCTGGGCTTGGAGATCGGTGGCAGCTGCGATGGGGTAGCATATGAGATCGAGGAAGGAAGGAAGCCAGAGATTGAGGAAGAACTCCATTCGTTCGAAGGCGAGGCCTTCGAGATCAAGACCCGAACGGTCAGGTTGGCCGAAGAAGAGATCGAGGCCATGGTGGCGTTGAACCGTCCTTCCCACCCCGATTACCTCGGCCACATCCCGGAGTCGGAACGAATCGGCATGGTGCTCCGGGCTCAGGGTCCCCAGGAATCATGCCTGAGCTATGCCCGGAGGACGGCGGAGGCGCTGGAGCGCCTCGGGATCCTGGATCGAGGGGTTGTGAGATTCGTCCACCAGCTGGAACAAGCCCGGAGATGAGACAGGCCCGTGTCGATGAGACTGAGTCCTAAGGTTTGGAATCGCCCATAAGTTGAATAGCCACGGGGCGGGATGACGCGAGGGGGAACTTTGGCGACCGGGTTGGAGACCAGCATCTCGCTTGCCATCGAGGCCTCGAGCCTCGTCAAGACGTACGGAAACCTGCGCGCCGTGGATGGCCTCGATCTCTCCGTACCGCAGGGCATCGTGTTCGCCCTCCTCGGGCCGAACGGCGCGGGGAAGACTACCACCGTCGAAATCCTGGAGGGCCTGCGTCCGGCCACCTCCGGTTCCGCCCAGGTGTTTGGTCAGGACATCATCCGATCGTACGAGAAAATCCGACAGGTCGTGGGCATTCTACCACAGGATTTCGAACCGTTCGATCGGCTGACGCCACGAGAGCACATTCGCTACTTTGCGGGCCTGTTCGGGAGGTCCCTCAGTAAAGAGGAGATGACCCACATCCTTGCTGAAGTCAGCCTTCAAGACCGGTCCGACGTCCAGGCCCGAAAGCTGTCTGGGGGGGAGAAGCGCAAGCTGGGTATCGCCATGGCCCTCGTCGGAAATCCTCGTCTCGTCTTTCTCGATGAGCCCACGACGGGATTAGATCCGGCAGCGAGACGCGATCTCTGGAGGGTCATTGAGGGATTGCGCGAGCAAGGGCGGACCGTCGTCCTGACGACCCACTACATTGAGGAGGCAGAGACCTTGGCCGACGACGTCGCCATCATGGTCCGAGGCAAGATCATCGCCTCCGGGTCTCCCGAAAGCCTCCTCGACCAGTACACGGACACCCGGGAAATCCGACTCGTCGGGGCGGGATCGGAGGGCCTAAGGGCGTTGACAGACCGCGGCCTGACGGTAACTGCCGACGGCGCGGACATCGTCGTTCAAACCAGCACGACGGACGATCTTAGCGCGGTGTTCGGTCACATCAGCCAAGCGGGACTGGCCTTCCAGGATGTGATCACGGAGCGCCCGAACCTGGAGGAGGTCTTTCTAACCCTCGTGGGCGCTCGGATCGAGGAAGGGGAGTTGAAACCATGAGTCGTATCCTTGCGGACTTGGTGGCGTGGGGCAAACAGTACCTCCGCTCTCCAGTCGCCAGCTTCTTTACCCTGGCCTTTCCGGTTGTCCTTCTGCTCGTCTTCGGAGCTGTCTTTGGCAATCCTGCGGAGGTCACCCTCCAGGTTCATGTGCAGAACCTCGACAATGGCTCCGATACAAGCATGGCCCTCGTCGAGGCGATCGACGGAGCTGGAATCGAGGTCATCGCTGTGGCGCCCGGCGACGATCTCATCACGGTCATCCGGGAGCAATCCATCCCGGCCGCGCTTCAGATTCCCCAGGGATTCGAGATCGAGGTAGGGCGGGCCCTGGCGGGGGACCCTCTCGCGAGTCCCGTGGTGACCCTCCATGGGGACACGTCGAGTTCCACCTTCCAGGCTGTTGAGGGTGCCGTGTGGGGGGCCGTGACGGGACTCAACTTCGCTCTGTCCAACGCGACAGCCGTCGTGAGCGTGGATACGCAAGGCCTCAGCGACGGGTCCTCCAATGGGTCAGGCTCCGCCCTCGGATTCTTCCTCCCGGGCATCATTGGGATCATGGTTCTCACGCCCATTTTCATGGTCTCCGCCATTGGTGCGGAATACCGGACCAGACACTACTTCAAGCTCCTCGCGACGACGCCTCTGCGGAAAGGGGAGTATCTGCTGTCTCGAACCGTTTTCATTGTCGGCCTGGCCTTCATCTCGACCCTCCTCATCGTTCTTGTCGCCTGGCTGGTCTTCGGGGAACTCTTCGTCCTCACCCCCATCGCCATTGGCCTGATCGCCGCCGGCTCGGTCCTCTTCGTGGCGATCGGCATGGCCGTCGGCAGCCTGGCCAAGGACCCGGAGGCGGCCAGCGCCGTGGCGAACATCGTCTACTTTCCGATGATGTTTCTGACGGGGACCTTCTTCCCCCTCGAGATCATGCCCGGCTTCATCCAAGCCGCCGCCCTGTTCCTCCCCTTGACCTACTTCAACAACGGCCTGCGGGACACCCTCGTCTTCGGGAACGTCGAGAGCGCGATGGTGAACATGGCTGTGGTGGCGGTCCTCGCTGTTGTCATCTTCGTTCTCGCGGCGTGGGCGCTCAGGTGGCGAGCCGAGTAGCTCGGCAGTTGAGGAGCGCCTTTGGCCTGGGTGTCTGGGTTCGGGTATATCGACAAGGATTATTAGCCCGGTTGACCTCCCGAAGCCCATGGCAGAAGGGGCCACGCCCGAGGGTTGGACCGCCTACCAGCAGACCGAAGCGCAGTCGGCACGCACGTTCGCGTTGGTGGGCGTCGTCTTCTACATCATCGGGGCCGTCGTGGGGGGCATCGCCCTCGTCTCGACGGCGCTCACGTTCACCTTTTTTACGACGGGCATGCCCATGGGTTTCACGTTCTTCCCAATCATTTTCCCAGGGATCTTCCTCGCGATCGCCGCCGCCTTGACCGTGTGGTCCTGGAACACGTTCCAACAGATCGAACAGGGACGCTATCAGCAGGCGCAAGCGCCCGTCCTCGTGCAGGGAATCCTGGGCCTCTTCTTCGCCTTTCTGATCGGAGGTGTCTTCCTGATCCTGGCCTACGTCAAGCTGGGCAACGTGGTGTCGCCTCCGGCCCCGGCCCCCGTGATCGCGGCACCCGCCGCGGGGGTAGCGCAGCCCGCGGGCGGACGGGTGTGCCCTAACTGCGGGCGTCCGATCCCCATGGATGCGAAGTTCTGCAACCACTGCGGTCACGAGCTGCCGTAGCTCGGTCTGGATTCTAGTCTCCGGCTTCGGCGAGGAGGCCCCGCAGGACGGTCTGCAGAATCCCACCTTGACGGTAGTAGTTCACTTCGACCGGGGAGTCCGCCCGAACGAGGACTTTGAAGGTCTTAGCGCCGTCCTCTCCCTCGGCGCGCACGACCAGCTCCTGGCCCGGTCGCAGGTCGTCGTTGAGGCCCTCGATGTGGAACGTCTCGCGACCCGTCAGTCCGAGCGGCTCGACGCCTTCCCCCTCCCGGAACTGCAGGGGCAACACGCCCATGCCAATGAGGTTGCTTCGGTGGATGCGCTCGAACCCCTCCGCGATGACGGCCTTCACCCCCAGGAGGAGGCTGCCCTTGGCGGCCCAATCCCGGGAGCTTCCTGAACCGTATTCCTTTCCCGCCAGGACGAGGAGGGGTGTGCCCTCCTCTCGGTATCGTTTCGCCGCCTCGAAGATGGTCATCTTCTCCCCGGTCGGGTGATGGACGGTCACCCCCCCTTCCGTCCCCGGGAGCAGCAGGTTCTTCATCCGGACGTTGGCGAAGGTTCCGCGCGTCATCACCCGGTCGTTCCCCCGACGAGCCCCGTAGGTGTTGAAGTCCTGCGGCTGGACCCCCTTCGCGATGAGGTATTGGCCTGCGGGGGTTTTGGCCGGGAAGGCCCCCGCAGGCGAGATGTGGTCTGTGGTGACCGAATCCCCCACCAGGACCAGGACGCGAGCGCCCTCAATCTCGCGAATGGGCTCGGGCTCCGGCGTGAGATTCTGGAAGAAGGGCGGTTCCCGCAGGTACGTGGACTCGAGGTTCCAGGGATACACGGGTTCCTCCCCCCCGCCGATCGCGTTCCAGGTTTCGTTGCCCGTGAACACGGACGCGTACCGGTCGCGGAACTGCTCGGCCGTGATCGCCGCATCCAAGACCTGCTGGATTTCCGCCTGCGTCGGCCAGATGTCGCTCAGGAAGACCGGGTCACCACGCTCTCCCACCCCAAGCGGCTCCTCGGTGAGGTCGACCGTCGTGGACCCTGCCAGCGCGTAGGCGACCACCAAGGGAGGCGAGGCCAGGTAGCTCGCCTGGACCTGGTTGTGGATCCGCCCCTCGAAGTTCCGGTTCCCGCTGAGGACGGCGGCGGCCACGAGGTCGCCCGACACGATCGCCTCCGCGACCTCGGGGGGGAGCGGACCGCTGTTACCGATGCACGTCGTGCACCCGTATCCTACAAGGTAGAACCCCAGCTGCTCGAGATATTCCGTGAGCCCTGATTCATCCAGGTACGCGGTCACCACGCCGGAGCCGGGCGCGAGGCTGGTTTTCACATGCGGAGGGACCTGGAGCCCCGCTTCGACGGCCTTCTTGGCCACCAGGCCCGCGGCGAGCATCACGGATGGATTGGATGTGTTCGTGCAGCTCGTGATGGCGGCGATGACCACGGCCCCGTGGCCCAAGGTATATCCCTCTCCGTTCTGGGCGACGCGGGAGGTGCGACCCAGTGCGTCTTGGGAGAGGGCGAACCCTTGTTCCGCGATGGGCGCCGTCAGCGAACGCGCGAACGCCCCTTTCATCTGCGAGAGCCCCACGCGATCGTGGGGCCGTTTCGGTCCGGCGAGGCTGGGCTCCACCGAGCCCAGGTCCAGGGACAGGGTCTCCGTGAACTCCGGTACGAGCGCGTCGGCCGTGCGGAAGAGGTCCTGCGCCTTCGCGTAGCGCGCTACTAGATCCACTAGGCCCGGACTGCGTCCGGTGAATCGCAGGTACTCGAGGGTCCGCTCGTCAATCGGGAAGTAGCTGACCGTCGCCCCTTGTTCGGGGGCCATGTTGCTGATCGTGGCCCGGTCGGGGACGCTCAAGGTCCCGATGCTGTCGCCGAAGAATTCGACGAACTTCCCCACCACCCCCTTCGCCCGGAGCATCTCCGTGACCAAGAGGACGACGTCGGTCGCGGTGGCCCCCTCGGCCAATTCCCCTGTGAGCTCGAAGCCGACGACCTCTGGGGTCAGCATGGAGACCGGCTCTCCGAGCATGGCGGCTTCCGCCTCGATCCCGCCCACGCCCCAGCCCAACACCCCCACGCCGTTGATCATTGGGGTGTGGGAGTCGGTCCCCACTAGGCTGTCCGGAAAGGCGACGGGACCGACGCGCTCATCCCGCAGCCTCACGACGGGGGCCAGGTACTCCAGGTTGACCTGATGGACGATGCCCGTCGCGGGGGGCACCACACGGAGGTCCTCGAAGGCGTTCTGGCCCCAGTGGAGGAACTCGTAGCGCTCCCGATTGCGGCGGAACTCGTGTTCGGAGTTGAGCCGGAGGGCCTCGTGAACGCCGAAGCGGTCGACCTGCACCGAGTGGTCGATGACCAGGTCCACGGGCACCTGAGGGTTGATGAGGGAGGGGTCCCCCCCGAGCCGGTCCATGGCCGACCGCATGGCGGCGAGATCCACGAGGCTGGGGACGCCCGTGAGGTCCTGCAGGATGACCCGGGCGGGCTTGAAGGGCACCTCCGTCCGTCGAAGGTTGGAGGGAGACCACGCGACCAAGTTCCGGATGTCCTCCTCCGTGACGTCGAAGCCGTTCTCGTTGCGGAGTAGGGACTCGAGGAGGATGCGGACCGTGTAGGGAAGGCGCGCCATCTCGGCGAGGCCTTCCTCCTCCAGGCGGGCGAGGCGGTACAGCCGGGCCTCTCCGGTTCCGGTGTCGAACGTAGCCTCGGCCCCGAAGGAATCCCGGTTCTGCCTTGCCATGCTGCTCCATCTCAGTCGGAGGCGACCGACAAATCACCGGGTTCCTTTCTAATAAGCTTCGCGCGGGGAGAAGCGGAGGCCCTCAGGAGGGGGCCTTCACGAGCTCGCCGTCCTTCCAGATGTGGGAGATGTTCTCGGGCTCCATCAGGACGGCGAGGTCCGAGAGGGGGTCCTTTGTGACTGCCAAGACGTCGGCGTCGTGCCCTTCGCGAAGCTGCCCCGACAGGGGCGCCTGGGGTCCGAGGGTGGGGGGCCCGTTGGCGGTAGCGGATCGGAGCGCCTGCGCCGCCGTCATCCCTGCATCGCGGAGGTGATGGAGCTCATGCGCGTTCATGCCCCACCGGAGGGCGGTCCCCTCTCCTGAGGTGAAGATGTCCGTTCCGAGGGCGATCTGCACCCCCTTCTTGACGGCGATCCGGAGCGCCTTCTCGTGCTCCCGAGCGACGAAGACCAGCTTCTCGTACGCGTAGTCCGGGACGCCGACTTCCTTACCAACCTTCAGGAGTCGGTCCATGATGAATCGGGTGGGCACCAGGAGGGCATCTTGCGCGATCATGAGATCCGCCGCCTCCTCGTCGAGGTAGCTCCCGTGCTCGATGGTGTGGCAGCCAGCCTCCAAGGCGGCCATGATGCCAGGCTTCCCGTGGCAGTGGGCCATGACGATGCGATCGGCGCGCCTGGCCTCCTCGACGATGGCGCGGAGCTCGGCATCCGAGAACTGCTGGTGGACGGGGTGATCCAACTCGCTCATGACCCCGCCGGAGGCGCAGACCTTGATCACGCGGGCCCCGCGTCGGAGCTGTTCCCGGACCGCCTGGAGGCACGCGGGCACGCCGTCGCACAGACGGAGGTACCCGCCCTCCTGGGACAGCTGGTCGATCAGAGAAACGGGGAATGCATGGAGGTCGCCGTGGCCCGCCGTCTGGCTGAGGATGGCCCCCGGGCCGTAGATGTGGGGTCCTTGGATCGTCCCCTCGTCCACGACACGCGACAGGTAGACACCGAGTCCGCCCGCCTCCCTCACGCTCGTGAACCCCGCTTGGAGGGCCCTCTCTGCGTCCTTGGTGGCCCGGCTCGCGAGGACGGGCAAGGGGGTACGCGCGATCTCCACCTCGATTCCCCCCGTCTGGAGCCCCATGAAGTGGCCGTGGGTCTCCCACATCCCGGGCATGATCACGGGGACGCGGGTCGTCTCCGTGCCCGTCGGGGTCTTCGGCACGTCCTCGGCAGGTCCCGCGAAGGTGATCGTGGGCCCCTCGAGGAGGACCACCCCGTTGGAGATGGGTTCTTCCAGGCCCGGGATGAGTAGGTCCGCCTCGATCCGCTGCATCCGATCGACCGCGGCGCTAGGCCGGCATGCCCTGGCCGGTTCCTCCCCCGGTGGCTCCCAGTCGGGTGATCATGGTGAGCACCCCTAGGATCACGCCGATGCCCATGACGACCGCGCCGATGCGCATGTCCAAGGCGATCTTCAGCAGGAAGAAGACCAGGATCCCCAGGTTGACGAGGAGGATCGCCATCGGCTCCCAGGTCGCCAGGATGTTACGGACGTCCTGGGTTCGCGCGGAGTAGAGGCCCAGGAGCAAGTTCGTCATCATGCCCACGAAGGCGCTGTGGACGAAGACGGCCGCGACCCAGGCAGGCAAAAGGCCAAGATCCTCTGGTGGGACGAAGAAGACGAGGTAGCTGAAGATCCCCGTGAAGATAATGAACCAGATCGTCCCGAAGAACGTCCAGGAGGTGACCTCCGCCCGGAGGGGGTTCTTTGCGAGGGCGAGCCTCCCGACCCGTGCGAGGAAGAGTCCCAGGCCGAGGAAGAGGAGGATAGGGAAGATGAGGAACAAGAAGCCCAGCTCCGGCACCATTATGGCCACGGGAACCAAGAGCGCGGCGATGATCCAGGCCAGTCCCTGGACGAGTCCGGCCCCAGTCCACCGCTTGGACGCATCCCATCGAACGAATCGCTCCACGATGGCCGCCGCGGCCAGGAACAGGTAGGTGTCCATGAGGCCCGCGTGAGTGCCGATGCGATCCAGGCCGGGGATGAAGAAGCCCACGATGTGCTCCAGCCCGAGAAGGATGCCGAACAGGGCGCCTACAGAGACGACCAACAGGGCGCCGAAGATCAACAGATGGACCGTGGTCACCGTCGGTTGTCTTCGGAGCTGGACCGCGGAGAAGATGAGGGCGGCCCAGATGACGCCCGCTGCCCAGAGTCCGAAGAAGGGCAGCAGGAAGAAGAAGGTTCCGAGCTGAGAGAACGCCAGGCCGAAGCTGATGATGTAACCGCCGAACCCGATGATCCCCGCCCAAACGAGGATGGTCACCCCGCGCACGTAGGAGTCGGATACGTCTCGCTGCCCCGTGTACACCCACAGCATGAAGCCGATGACCGAGAGGGTAATCCATCCGATAGTACCCGCGTGAAGGTGCATGAGGAGCTGCCACCGCGGGATGACAGTTCCATCGGGTGTGAGCGCGTTGTCGAATCCGAAGAAGATGTTGATCAGGAACAGCAGGGCGGATCCCAAGAAGAGAATCCGAACCTGATTCCAGACGCTGGCATTTACGTTGTCCAAACCCAACTCCCCCCCGCCGGGGATAAGTCAGGGGGATATCAAACTTGCCTTCGCGTGCGCCGGGACCTGAGGCGGCGTTCCCGACTTGAGGGCGGTTCTCCAGCTCAATATCGGCCTCGATAATTGGGCTGATACGCTTTAAGACTCGCTCACACACCCGATTGGCTCAGGAAAGGTGGACGTGACCTTCCATGACGCCCTCTGAGCCTGCTCCATCGAGTGCGAAACTTCGCGTGATCTGGATTGCCGCCCTGCTGCTGGGCTCGGGGCTTCTGCTCCTGACGGCCCCGGCCTCTGCGAGCGACGGCTTCTACGTCGGTCCCCACACGGACCGCGGGGTGGACACCGACGGAAACAACCGGTTCAACTTCCTCGAGGTAAACGTCACCGTGAGCGTCACCGTCGGGGGCGCCTTCACGGTCGAGGGGACTCTGTTCGACTCCGCGAACTTCACGTTCATTACCGCCAACTCGACGTTCTTCGTCGGAGGTGTCGGCCTCCACGTGGTGACCCTCAACTTCGAGGGCCCGGACATCTATGTGTCTCGGATTGACGGCCCTTACCGGGT
>JBHIBW010000016.1:0-16924 GCA_046759265.1 Thermoplasmata archaeon | reverse complement strand
GCCCACCCGCCGCTCATGGTCCCCCGACGGGCCTGTAGCTCAGCCAGGTAGAGCGATCGGCTCTTAGGCCTCTCCGGAGAAACCGATTGGTCAAGGGTTCGAAAGGGCCCCTGCGTGGCCCCGAAAGTCCCTTCAGGCCCGTCCCCCACGCTTTAATTAGCCCCGGCCCTCTCGTGGCCCCGTGGCCACTCCTATCGTCTACGTCGTCGGGACGGCGGGGAGCGGCAAGAGCACCCTCGTTGAGGCCTTCCGGGCGTGGCTCGTCCTCCAGGGGTACGACGCCGTCACCCTCAACCTCGACCCCGGGGCCGAGACGGTCCCCTACGAGCCGGACGTGGACATCCGCGACTGGATTCGGCTCTCCGAAATCATGGAAGAGTACAAGCTGGGCCCCAACGGCGCACAGGTCGTGGCGGCGGATCTGATCGCGGCCCACGTCAAGGAGGTGGGTGAGGTCCTAGAGGGCTACGAGACGGACTTCCTGCTTGCGGATACCCCGGGGCAGATGGAATTGTTCACTTTCCGGGAGTCGAGCCGGGTGGTCATCGACGCCTTCGGACAGGCCGAGGGCTTCCTGGCCTACCTTTCGGACCCCATCCTCGTGCGGAGCCCTTCGGGCTTGGTCAGTTCCCTCCTGTTGAGCGCGACCGCCCAGTTCCGCCACTCGCTCCCCTTTCTCAACGTCCTCTCCAAGGCCGACCTTCTGTCCGAGGAAGATCTTCAGGCGGTCATCAAGTGGTCCTCGGACCCGTACGCCCTGTACGACGCCCTCGTGGCGGAGGGCGGGAGTCCGAAGCAGGTCCTCGATGTCGAATTCCTGAAGGCCCTCGAGACCATCGGCGTCTATCGTCAGCTGACGCCCATCTCGTCGGAGATCCCATACGGGCTGGAGGATCTTTACAACGGGATCCAGGCGGTCTTCGCCGGGGGCGAGGACCTGGAGAAGAGGTAGGGCCTCGCGCCGCCCTTGACTAGGAAGATCCGCTAAGGGGGATGGAACCGTCCCCTGCTTGTTCCGCCAGTTCGAGGGCCAGGTCCACCGCTTCCTCCGCGCTCTCGGCCTTCTGATAGAGATCAGATGGGATCCCCAGAGTGCTCATGTCCCAGGTCCCCAACGCGACGACCGGCTTCCGTTGCTCGAAGGCATGGGAGATCTCGGAAAGGGTGCCGTAGCTTCCGTCGATGGCGATAAGTGCATCCGCGGAGCGGACGATGATCACATTCCGGGCGGTGCTCATGCCGGACGTGATGACGACATCCACGTACGGGTTTGCGTCGCTCTTCTGAATCGACGGCAGGACACCAATGGTCAGGCCTTCGCCCCGTTTCGCCCCCTTGCAGGCCGCCTCCATGACGCCGGTGAGGCCTCCGCAGATGACCGCCGCCCCGCCCTGGGCAATTCGGTACCCCACCTCTTCGGCGAGGCTCAGGAACTCCGCATCCGGATTTCCCCCGCCGAGGACGCCGATGAGCTTCATCGAACCTCCGGACGGAGGGCGTCAATTAACCCTTTTCGACCTTCGAGAGGAGGAACGCGTAGTGGTATGGCCCCACCTCCATCGGTTCTCCCTCGAACCCGTTCTTCATGAGGAAGGCCCTCGCATCGCGTTCTGAGACACGATGTTCCACGGGTGGGCCGTGCTCCATCGATTCCTTCTTCCAGTCCACCACCGCGAACCGACCGTCACGACGAAGGATTCTGCGGACCTCCTGCAGGGTCGAGTTTCCGTCTAGTTCATGGAGAACGTTCACCAGCAGGGCACGATCCACCGTGCCGGAGGGAAGGGGGATGAGGTCCTCCCGAGAGAGCACCGGCAGGACCCTTTGAACCTGCCCCTGCAGGAGACGCTCTTGGAGGGCCCAGAGCATTGGCTCCTGCACGTCGATGGCGTAGACGCGTCCTTCGCTCCCCACAATATCCGCCGCGGGCAGGGAAAAGAATCCCGGCCCGCATCCCACATCGGCAAGGGACATCCCGGCCTTCAGACCCAGGTTTCGGAGAACTACGGCCGGATCATGCCACTCGCGACGCTCCGGATCTGTGAGCCTCTCAAGATGGTCGGGGTCGAACTTGTGGGGCATGGACCCGCCAAGTGTTGGGCCGCAGTTAAGGTTCGGGGAAGCGCCGAGGGCCGCCTCTCCGCCACCGCGAAAGGTTATCGTGGAGGCCCGTCTGGTCCAGCACCGATGGTTTCGGGCCCATACCAAGTCGTGTTCTTCGACGTCGGCCGCACGCTCTCGTGGGCGGAACCATCGGCCGATGTGATTTGGGTCCGGGCCCTGGAAGAGCAAGGGCATACCGTGACCGCGGAAGAGCTCGTGGCCAAGTCGGGCGTGAAGGGCCCCGAGATCAACCGCCCCGACATCATCCGCGCGTTCAACGAGACCGATGACGAGTTCCGGGCCTTCTTTCCGACCGCCGAGGAACAGGAAGCGTTCTTCCGGCGCTACGACGAAGCCCTCTTGCGTCGGTTGGGCGTGGAACCTGACGAGGCGATTCTCGAAGCGGTTCAACGAGGCTTCAAAGGCATGGTCGGACACCTCTATGACGACGTGCGACCGACCCTTACCGGGCTGAAGGGGGCGGGGTATCGATTGGGTGTCATCTCCAACGCAACCCACGGTCTGCCCCGAGGATTGAAGAAGCTCGGGCTGACGCCCTACTTCGAAACCGTAACCTACTCCTACGCGGTTGGTGCGGAGAAACCGGACCCCAGGATTTTCCAGGCCGCGCTGAGGGCCATGCAGGTCCCTCCGGTCGCTGCGGTCCACGTTGGCGACAACCTCGATGCCGATGTCCGAGGCGCCGCCCAGGTGGGCATCACCCCGATGCTCATCGACCGGGAAGGGAGGCATCCCGAGGAAGACTTCATCGTCCTTCGCAGTTTGAGCGAGATTCAAGATCACATTGCGTAACGGCTCGCAGATAACCTCTTAGGCCATCCGCTCTTGGACCCCGGGGGGCGCATGGAGGACCCAGCTGTCGACTACTTCGAGTGCACGGACGCGGAACGAGCGGCCTTCGAGGCGGGCATCAAGCTGGGATCGATGTATCACCAGTATGTGGGCGCCCCTGTGTCCCCGGAGAACGCCGACCTGCTGGCCCGAGCGATCGAGGCGGGGGCGCGTCTGCAGCCTTTCGTCGAGGAGGTCCGGGTCCGAATCGATCCGGTCGGGACCGGAGCGTCGGGAGCCTTCCCGTACCGCTCCTTGACAGGGAAGATGCTGAACATCGAGGTCCGCGTGCGCTATCGCGAAGTCATTGCCGTCGCTGCGATGCGATACGAGAGAGACCTCCGCTATCCCTTGATGCGCATTCTTGAAATCCGATCGAGTGCAGCTGATGAATAGGCGTCCAACAGCCCCACCTCGCGTGTTTAAAAGGCCGGAACGCCTTTCCGGGCCCGCGGATTCATGGTCACGAGCCTTAAGATCGGCATCACGGGCCTTCCCGACGCGGGGAAGACCTACGCCCTCCTGAAAGTCATCGAGATGCTCGAAGAGGCGGGGGGTCAGGTCGGAGGCATGGTGACCGAGCCGATTCTTAAAGACGGCCGGAGGCTGGGATTCTGGGTGACGGATTGGGCCACCAAGAAGCGAGAGGTCCTGGCCTCCCCTGAGATCGAGTCAAAGGTCAAAGTGCGCCCCCACGGGGTGGACCTCGAGGCGCTGAACGACGTCGGGGTCCACGCCGTCCGTCAGGCGACGGAGGAGGCGGACATCATCGTCGTGGACGAGGTGGGCAAGATGGAGATGGAGAGCGGGGAGTTCGTGGAAGCGGTCAAGGACGCCTTGGACTCGGAGAAACCCGTGATCTTGACCCTTCACAAGAAGTCCAGGAACCCCCTCCTCCAGGACATCCGCCGGCGGGATGACGTCCGGATCCTGGAGGTGACCCCTGTGAACCGCAATCTCCTCCCGTACAAGATTGTGGGGTTGCTCAAGGGCGAATGGGAACGGTAACCTCCATCGGAAAGTTGATTCCGGTTCGGGAGGGCCTCGCGGAGGTCCTCGTTCCTGTGGACCATACCCAACGCGGTCCTGGCAAGGTGGGCGGGGGGCCCTTTTACAACGCCTCGATGGCGACGCCCCGGCATGTTTCGGTCCTGATGATGACCCGGATTGCGAGCCAGGTACGGCGCGCCTTGGACGGGCTCGCATCGACCGGCATTCTTGGCATTCGGCTCGCTCTCGAAGGGGGAGCGCCCGCGGACCTGATTTTGAACGATCGCCGCCGGGAGGCCTGTGAGCTGATTCGGTCCAACCTCGCCCGCAATGGGCTCACGGACGCGGGCGTCCGCTGCGAGGACCTCAACCACCTCCTGACGAGGGAGCGCTTCGACTATGTGGACGTCGACCCGTTCGGGAGTCCGGCAGCCTTCACAGAGAATGCGCTGCGAGGTCTTCGCCTGCCCGGCTACCTGGCGATCACGGCGACGGATACTGCCCCTCTCGCGGGCACCTATCCCAAGACCTGCCGACGCCGGTACGGTGCAAACCCGCTGCGCGGTCCCTTCCGCCACGAAGTCGGCGTTCGCATCCTCGCTGGTTTTGTCGTCCGGACCGGGGCGCGCCTCGAACTTGCCGTTCGGCCGGTTCTCTCCATGTGGCGGGGGCACTACTACAAGCTCTTCTTCAGAGTGCGCTCCGGGGCACGACGGGCCGATGCGGCCTTGGCCCAGCTCGGATACATCCGGTCCCCGGAGGGAAAGGATCGATTCCTGGGGCCTGAGGGCGTGGCCGGACCCCTCTGGGGAGGCCCTCTCCACGATCGCGACCTCCTAGGCGAGGTGCATGTACCCGAGCACATGCCTGTCTCCCTGGACCGACTCCTGGAGATGTGGCGGGGAGAAGCCGCGGCGCCCCCCCTCTTCTACACCACCGACGAGGCCGCCCACGATCTTCGGGTGTCGCCGCCGTCGTTGGCGGAGACCCAACGCAAGCTCTCGCAGGCCGGCTTCACGTTCGCCCGCACCTCCTTTCATCCCAAGGGCTTCAAGACGGACGCCCCCTGGGAGGATGTCCTCCGCCTGCTCCGCCCGACGTAAGGGTTTAGGCTTGGGCGGTGACGGGAAGGAGGTCCTCCGGAACCCCCGGCATCTTACGGCCTTCCACGGCGTACGTGTAGAGCACAGCCGAGAGGGCCGGGAGTGCGGCTCCCCAGACGAGCACGAGGGCGAACCAGTAGGCCAGGGCGATCCCGCCGCCGACGAGCAGGGCCGTTCCCCCCCCGAGGAGGAACCCGATCACAAGCGGGAGCAGCCCGAGGAGACCGAAGAGGACCAGCACGAGGCCGACCCCGAGGCCCCCGACAATGGTCTCTCCCCACGCCTGTCGGAAGAGGTGGGCGGAGCGCTTGAGGGCCCCCCAGGGCCCCAGACCTTCGGCCACAATGACGGGGACCGCCATCGTGGTGGCCAAGGCCCACGTCACGCCGAGGGCCCCCGCGATGAGCCCACCCAGGAGGCCTGCCTGCCTCCGAATGGCGCGAAGGATGAGGCCGACCGTCGCCGTGAGCAGGGACCACAGGAAAAGCTTCCCAATGTGCTTGTTCGCCTCGCGAAACGCATCCCCCACGCTCGGCTGGCCGCCCCCGAGTCGAATCATCGCGGAACCCACCACGGCCGCCTGGAAGTACACCGCCACGAAGGCGGTGAGGAAGTAGAAGAGAAGCATGAAACCGAAGAAGAGGGGCGGGTTCCCGGCAAACTGGTTGAAGAAGGGGATGTCCAGGAAGAAGATGCTCGCAAGCAGGAATCCCCCGGCGAGGGCCGAGACGAGGAGGCCGAGGAAAGGGAAGAGGACGAGCTCCTTGTCGCGGCGCAGGATGCCGAAGCTGATCTTGCTCATCTGCCAGCCACGGCCGATTCGACCCATGCGCGGGGGTGTCATGCCACGCTTAAGAACCTTTCTCCGCCTTTCCCACCGACGCGAACCACGCAGGCTTCCCGAACGGGGTGGCATCTGAGAATTGGTTCGGCAAGTTAATAACCAGCGTGTCGGGAGGGGAGCATGCGAGGGCTTCCCATGGAACCCGGTGAACGCATCAAGGTCAAGGTCTGCCTCATCGGCGAGGCCGCCGTCGGCAAGACCAGCCTGATCCGTCGGTATGTCCTGGACGAGTTCGACGACGGATACATCACGACCCTGGGGGCCAAGATCTCGAAGAAGGAGCTCCAGATGCCCTTGGCCGGCGACGAGGGCGTGGTCGACATGGACATGCTCCTCTGGGATATCATGGGGGAGAGGCAGGTCCGTGACCTACTCCGGGAGGCCTTCTTTCTGGGGACCCAGGGCATCATCGCCGTGTGCGATCTCATTCGCGCCTCCACGCTCCGTGCCCTCGATGAGTGGGTCGAATCGGTCTTCCAGGTAACAGGCCCGGTCCCGGTCATCTACGCCATCAACAAGTCCGACCTGCGAGACGAGGCGGTCATGCTCGTTGGCGAACGCGAGGTCGACGAATACGCCGCCGCCTTTGATTCCCCCTACTACTTCACCAGCGCGAAGACGGGAGAGAACGTGGAGCCTGTCTTCTACACCCTGGGCGAGAAGGTGCTGGAGAAGATTCTTGCCGAGCAGGGTATCGCCCCTGCGGCGCAATGACGGACCAGATTCCGTAAAGCCAGGGGAGATCCCTAGATCGGAGCCTATTGCGCAGGAGCGCGATGGCCCTCAAGGACGATTCGAGTCAGCGCCTCGAAGGCTTCCTCCACACCCTCTCCGGTCTTGGCGCTGCTGAACTGCCAAACGCAATCCCACTCCTGACAGGCCGCGTCCAGGTCTGTCCTGGCAAACGAAGCCTTCTCGATTAGGTCCGCCTTGCTGGCGAGAAGGTAGGATGGGAGGGGTCCCGCGACTTCTTGGACCGAGTCGCGCCAGCCTTCGAGTTTGGCGATGGTCTCCGGACGCGTGACGTCGCACACCATGAGGATCCCTTGGGCTCCCTGGAAGAACGCCTCCTTCAGGAGCTCCCGGATGCCCTCTTGGCCCATGATATCCCAGATGACGAGCGTGACCACTTCGGGGTCCCCTCCATCCGAGATGGGAACGCGGAGGTCTTTCTTCGAGATCCGGGTCCCGAGCGTGACGGTGTAGTCGTCTTGGAATTCGTTATGTACGAAGCGGCGGATGAGGGACGTCTTGCCGACGGCCGGCTCTCCCACCAGACAGATCTTAAGTTTGACCCGCGGCTCTTCTAGCAACGTCATTCTTCAGCCCTCAGATCGTTTTCGTTCGCGGTCAGGGCCTTGATGTGGTATCGAACGAAGACCTCGGAGACGTCCTCGTTGGAGAGTGGGGGGTCGACTTCAAAGGCCAGTTCTCCCCCGTCCTTATGGATGATCCGCAGGCTCCAGTTCCCCTCCTTTGACTTGTTCCGCAGGGCGCCGATGAGGACGAGAATCCATTCATCCGCTTCCTGCTGGGAGTTGGGTTGTAGGTTGAAGAGAGGCGAGGCGATCGGCATCGACGCCGGAAGCTGGTGTTTTTCTCGATATAAAGCTAACGCGGCTGTTATCGGGCGCGACAGATGAGCTGGTTCGGGCCGCTCGGAGGACCCGGCCGATCCGTCGGGGGAGATGGTCCCGCCGGGCCCGTGGCGCCGTCTGGCTATCTTCGTTTTCGTGATAACCGTAAGCCAGGGTATTTCTCCAGAGCGAGGAACTCTGGAGCCCTTGAGACCCACTCCGAGGTCCCTCCGCCGTTCTCGACTCGCGATCCTCGCTTTCGCGCTCCTCCTCGCCTTCACGGGGGCGCCGTCCCTGTTCGATCTCACGTCGCCTCTCGCGTCCGCCGCCGGAGCTCAGATCCAGGCGGCCCCCTCCTCCTGCGAGGCCGTTGGCATCAACTGGTCGGCGTGCGACAACGCCTTCGTTTCAGACGATGCCTATGCTTCGGACGCGAGGGATCCCCCGCAGTTCGCCCGGCCCGATGCGGACGTGTTCGCCGTCAACTGGCAGGACTTCGGGGGTAACTCCGTGCACTTCGACGAACTCGATGAGGCGCCGGCGGATGACGATGGCACCTACACGCAGACGCCCGTCGACCCGGGCAACGGAGATGACGCGGAGTTCAACCTCAGCGAGATCCAGGACCCGCAGGCCTCCGACCGCCACGTCCTCCGATACCGATACCGGAATGCGGTCTTTGGCGGAGGGAGCGCCCAGCTCGATCTCGCGGTTGAGCTGAGGGAAGGGAACTCGCTCATCGTCCGGTGGACCCACACAGACGTCGCCAGCGAGACCTACGTGACGCGCGCTCAGGCCCTTAGCGCCGCTCAGGCCGACCTCATTGGGAACTATTCCGACCTGCGCGTCCGGTTCGACGTGACGTTCTTCCCCGGATCTCAGACCCGCCAGTTGCGGGTCACCTGGGTCGAGTTCGAGGCGCCTGGGGTTCTGCTCCCGGGCGCACCCAGCGATACGGCATGGACGGACTTCGGCCTGAGCCTGAGTCCCACCGACACGGTGCAATCGGTGGAAGTCGGGGCGGAGTGGTTCCGGATTTCGAACGACACCTCTTTGAATGTCACCGTCTCCTGGAACGGGGGGCTCAATTGGGCGGCGAACCAGACGGCCGCCAACTTGTCGGTCGACGACAATCTCGTCGAGTGGTTGAATTTCACCTCGGCGACGACGTGGGATGCGGCGACACTGACTGACGCCAATTTCCGCGTCCGTGCGGGAGCAAACGTCTCTGGGGCCCGTCTGGACTTCCTCACGGTCCGAGTCAACTTCACTGATGCGATCCTGGACATCACTCTGTCCGCGAACCGCTCGTCCGCGGATCCCGGAGACCTCTTGACGCTCAACGCGACTGTTCGGAACCTCGGTTCTGGCACTGCCCAGAACCTCCTCGTGCAGGGGTGGGTCGATACGAACGCGAGCTACCTTAGTTCCGCTCCCGCGGGCACCTACGATGCAGCCTCACGATCCGTCCGATGGCCGGTGCTTTCTCTTCCTGCGGGGGCATCAGCCAGCTTCGAATGGACCGTCCGCGTCGACGTTGGCACGCCGGACCAGGCCACCGTCACATCAAGGGCCCGCGTCGAGGGAGAGGACAGCGGCGGCACTCCGATTCCCCCAGACGAGGCGTCGAACATCGTGAACGTCCGCGCGCCCATCTTCTTCCCTGTCCTTCGAGTCGCCACGGGCGAGGCCGAGAGTGGCGACGAGATCGATGCAATCGTGTACTACAACAACACCGGAACGGGGGTTGCTCGATTTGTCTGGCTGAACTGGTCCCTCGGGGGCCACTATCAGCTCGTCTCCTTGAACCCGCCCCTCTCCGCCACTCCCGTCCCGGACGGCTTTCGCGTGGCGCTGGGAGATGTGAATCCGGGGTCGCATGCCCTGACCGCCCGTCTCCGCGTCCAATCGGGCCTTCAAGACGGCTTTCTCATGGGCCTCCAGGTGACCTGGGCTGCCACGGATGGGAACGGCCACCCCCTCCCCGATGGTAATCTGGGTGGCAACGTTCGCCTCCTCGCCCCCAGCATGAGCCTTGGCATTGAAGCCCCTATCCAGCGGCTAGGCACGGGCTCCGCACTCCAGATCAACGTTACGATTCGAAACACAGGAGCCGGATCGGGCACCGGGTGGCTCAATCTGAGCCTCCCCTCGGGCGTCCGCTATGTGGGCGACAACGGCACATTCCTCGTGACGGCTGCTGAGGAAGGCGTGTCGTGGCGCCTTTTGTCGATTCCAGCCACGAGCGTAATCCAACTGGGGATTGAGCTCCAGGCCAACGAGCCTGGGATTCAGTCCCTTCGCCTGGCCCTTGACTACACGGATGGGGCGGGAACGCCGCCTGTGACGGTCTTCAGTAGCACGCTCTCGATTGAGGTCGTGGCGGAACCCGTCCCCGCCTGGGTCCTCTGGCTGGCGGTGGGACTCGCCGCGGGAATCGGCCTGCTGGCCCTGTTCATCGTTCGTCGGCGCCTTCGGGCCTCCAGTATCGAGGAGGTCTTCGTCATGGACGCCTCGGGCGTCTTGGTCGCCCACCTCTCTCGGACCCTCACCCCCGACAAGGATCGCGATATTCTGGCCGCGATGCTGAAGACGGTGCAAGACTTCGTCACGGATGCCTTCTCGATCCACGACGACTCCCCCATGCGCCGGATCGAGTTCGGCCGCTTCAGCATCTTGATCGAGCGTGGACTCCACCATTGGATCGCGGTCGTGTTTCGTGGGGAGGACCACAGGGGAATCGCGACGCGGCTGGCCTTGGTCTCGGAACAGATTGGCCTGGACTACGGAGAGGTGTTGGCGACCTGGAACGGCGAGATGTCCCTCGTCCGGGGAATCCAGGCCCTATTGAAACACCTGTGGGCGGAGGAAAGACTTCAGTTGGGTCCCCTCGTGGGCCTGGTCAACCGCTTCCGTGGGATCTGGCCCCAGAAGCAGGACACGGCCGAAGACCCCCCGTCCGAAGAGGAAGGCGAGGGCGAGGACCCCCTCGTGTCCCAATCCCTTCGGAGATAGTGGTTAAGCCGTCCACCTAGCGGTTGGCGAGGCGAAACGGCCCATCTGATAGTCAGGAGCCAAGGTTTATACTCCGGGTAGAGGAGGGTGACCTTCTGCATCGGCTCGGTGGCTCAGCTTCGGGCGGCGGCTCCGGTGCACGGCACCTTTCGAGGGACAGAGATGGTCACCCAGGAGGTCGCGGATGCGATCATTCTACTCGTGGTGGGCTTCATCGCGATCCAGGGGGTCTGGCTCTCCCTCCTCACCTACCAGATGCTCGGGAACCTTCGGAAGCGAGCGCGGAAGGAGAAAGGGGGGAAACGGCCAGAGACGTATATGGAGGAGGTGTTCCTCCTCCACCGGAGCGGGACTCTCCTCCGCCACCTGACGCGTCGTCTCAAACCGTACATTGACAGCGACATCCTGTCGGGCATGCTGCGTGCCGTCCAGGAGTTCATGCGGGACACGTTCAAGGGTGAGTCCGGTGAGCTCAACGAGATGTCCTTTGGCGAACTGAAAATCTCCATCGTCAGCGGTCAGCACACGGTCCTCGCGACCGTGATGCGCGGGGACCCTCCCGCGGACATCATCGCGCAGATGCAGGCTGCCCTTGACGATCTGGAGCGGGAGCACGGGGACGTACTCCGGGATTGGAACGGGGTGGTCGAAGAGATCCCCTTCGTTGACGGCTACATGAACCGTCTGTTGGAGGGCGAGTATGGCGCCGCCGAGGGGTCCGAGCCGGAGGAGGCGGGGGAGAAGCTGGGTGCCCAGCTGAAGCGCCTCATCCCCCTCCGGGCTCGCCGCAATGGCCGGTAGGCCGTCGTCCTTCGGTCCACCCTACTTTTCAATCTTCTGCTGGGTCCCTTCGTACACGGCGTCCAGTAGCTCCGCGATGCGCCGCGCCTTCCCGTGGCCGATCTTCGGGACCTTCAGCAGGTCGCGCTCCTCCGCCGCCATGACCTGGCGTACGGAGCCGAACCGTTCCAGGAGGGCCTTGGACAGCGTGTCCCCGATGGTGGGGAGCCCCTGGACGGCAAACTCCTGCTGCTCCGAGAGACTGATCCGCTTGGGCTTGTAGCGGAGGCTGAACGGGTTGGGTGCCTCAAGCTGGTGTCGATAGAGGGTCTCCAGGAGCATGGCCGTGTGGAGATAGTTCGGGGCAAAGAGGACGGGAACCCCCTCTTGCAGATGGAGGGCCAGAAACGCCCCCCAGAAGACCTTGGGGTTGCTGTATTCGCCCACGAGAGACAGGTCGCCCTCGACGACCACGAGGGGCCGGGGGTACGTCTCCCGGAGTCGGTAGACCTGTTCCCACAGCCGCTTGTTGACGATCGAGGCAAAGAAGTCGTTGATCGTCTTGCGCTCCACCCCCACCTCCCCCATGACGTAGTCCCCCGGGGCGAGGGTCTTTCGCTCCACCGGAATCCCGGCTTCTTCGATGTGCGCCTGAATCTCGGTGGGCTCATGGACGTCCACGAAGAGGGTCAGGGGTGGATCCATGTAGGCTCATCCGGCACTCGCTATTTAGGGGTGAAGTCACTTCGGAGTTCTTCACCATTCACGAGCGAAAGAAGGCTCCAGATTCGCGGGAATTCCGGCTCCGCCTGGGCCCACGTCTTTCCCGCGTCGGCGGACGCGAAAAGGCCCCGATCGTTGACGACGACGAAGGCACTCCCTCGCGGAAGGAGCGCAATCTGATGGGTGTCGATATTGCGGTTAAGAGCCGGCGGCAACCCCTCCACCTGGATCCAGTTCTTCCCCTCGTCTTCGCTTCGGTAGAGCCGTGCATCCTCCCCTCCGTCGTGGATGGCCGTGGAGACGAGGTATACGTCCTCGTCCGGGAAGATGGCGCACGCGCGCTGGTAGTGGTGAGGCATGCCATGAGGCCGTCGGTCCCAGGAGTCTCCCCGGTCGTGGCTGATGTGGAAACCCGTAGCGGTGGCGGCGAACACGACGTCGGGGTCCGTGGGGTGGGCCGCGACCATGTGGACATCCTTGTTCAATCCCTTGCGGAGGCTCTCCCAGGTTTGACCACCGTCCCGCGACCGCACAACCCACCCGACATGGATGTCGGCGTAGAGGGTCCCATCCGCGCCGACCGCGAGGGATCGGACCGCGGGAGGGGCTCCGAAAGGGGTGTTCCAAAGGGGTCGTTCCGGTACCTCATCGAAACTCTTCAGAAATCTGAGTTCCGCATCCTCCCCCCACGCGACCCGGGCCTTCTCCGTCCCCACGAGGAGCCGACCATCCAGGGCCCATCGGACGCATTGGAGGGCCCACTCCGTGCGCAGCCGCTGCTCCCACCTCCCTTCCAGGTGTGTCCAGAGCTCGTGCTCATCCACAATGACGGCCACCTTTCCTCCTCGAGCATCCCCCACGTCGGCCGACATGCCCTGAAAGGGCACTCCGCCTAAGGGGGTGCCGTCGAGTGCGAGGATGCCCATCTCTGAGAGGACCCAGACGTTTGGATCCGGCATGATCGTCCCGTGGCTCTATGCCGGGAGTCCAGTAGACCTTTGCGCCCCCGAGCGCTACCGGACCCCCTGTGGAGAACCGGGAGGGCGGACACCTCGGACTCAACCGGCGGCCGAAAGGACGTCGACGACGGCCTCGTTTTCTTCAAACGTGTTGTAGAAGTAGGGGGAAATGCGGACGCGACTCCCCCGCGAGTCCACGATGATGTTGCGGCCGAGGAGGCGCTGCACCGTGTCCTCGGGGTCGAGAACCTCCACCATCACGATTCCCGTTCGAGCCTCGGGAGGGGGAGCCCGCACGTCCAGTTTCGCATCTTCCGCCCGCTCAATGAGATCGTTCGCGAGGGCGAGCGTTCGGTCTCGGATCTGGGAGGGTCCCACCTCCTGAATCAGATCGAGGCCCGCCAGGGCGCTGAATGCGACCGCGGTGGCCGGCGTGCCCACCTCGAAGCGACGTGCGTCGTCCCTGAACGTGAAGGCCTGGGGATCAAAGTCGAACTGGTGGGCGTTCGCAAACCAGCCGGTGAACGTAGGCGACCACTCGGCGATGCGATCCCGCCGAACGTAAAGGAAGGCCAGCCCGGGTCCTCCGAGGAGCCACTTGAGGGAACCCGAGATGTACACATCGACCCCGAGTTCCCGAACATCGACCGGGAGCTGACCGGTCGCATGGTAGCCGTCGACGATGGTGATCGCCCCGCGTTCTCGGGCGAGGTCCCCGAGGGCGGGAATGTCCTGAAGGAACCCCGTAGCGAAGAACACGTGACAGGTCGCGACGGCCAGCGTCCGGTCCGTCACGCTCGCCTCCCAGTCCTGGGCGGGGAAGGTAATCGTGTCCGGACTGCGGAGCAGACGGAGCTCGGCGTGCGGGTTCACCTGCCACTGGTACGGGAGCGTTGGAAAGTCCAAGTCGGTGCTAAGGACCTCCGACCGCTCCCCGTAGTCCAAGGCGCTGGCGATGATCGACAGGGCGGAGGAGACGTTCGGCGCGAGGGCGATCTCGTCTCGGGTCGCCCCAATGAGGCTGGCGAACTGACCCCGGGCCCGATCGAGCGCCTCCATCCACCGTTCATACCAGGCGTGGGCCCCGAGATCATCCCAATCGTCGAAGAACCGATGAGCCGCGTCCCGGGACCAGGTCGAGAGGGGACCCAAGGAGCACGTGTTCAGGTAACTCTTCGTCTCGAAGATTGGGAAGTCGTCACGATAGGCCTCGAAATCCATGGTTCTCCCCCGTCCTGAACGGGAACCGCTACAAATGGCTTGTCGATGGGCCGTTGATGAAGTCCTCAAGGCGCCGCTGTTCCCGGTAGAAGCCGTAGAGTGTGCTCCTCTTCAACCACCGATCAAGGGAAATCCGCAGGCGCCCGCGGAGAACCTCGAGGGCCTCCTCGAGGCTGGAGAGCCGCTGGCCCGGTCGACGTAAGGCCTCTCGTGCCAGCTCTCGGAACCGCCAGACGCCGAGAGGAATCCACTCCCGGTAGACCTCGAGAAAGACCAGGGCGATGGCTTGTCTTCGAATCGAATCCAAATGCTCCAGGACCGGGAGCCGGGCGGCGTGGTAGGCTCCGACCAGGTTCTTGGGGTAGTCCTTACGCCCCCAGGGTCGTTCGAAATCGGAAGCCGGGCCGGCCGGGTGACCCTCCCACCCCTCGAGCGCCTCGAACATCCACGGTCCAGGGAGCAAGAGGACCTGCACGTTGTTCGCCACGGCCCCGGCACCGTAGAGGTGAACCTCTCCCAGCTCCGGATGGTACCGAACGCGATCCCGGAGCTGGCGTCCGACGATGTCATCGACGGCGGTGATGCTCCACTCCGTCGGGACGAGGCGTCGGCGCCGCGTCTGCCCCAGCAGGCCCACACTCAGGAGGCGGGTGAGGTGCCGTTGTTCGATGCCGTGCTCGTACAGGTCCCAGGTCCCCGGTCCCGCGCGCAGGTCGCCGTCGGAGACGATGTAGTCGACGCGACGCGGGACCGCCGGGTTCTCCGCCAGCTTCAGGGACTCAAAGGGGGCGGAAGGACCCACGGGCTTCCCGCGAGGTGAGAAGTAGATGTCCAAGCTGGGTCGCTTCGCCAGTTGCATCTCCGCGTGGACGGGGTCCGACGCCATGGCGACCTCTTGGAGGGCCGCCAGCGGTCGGTCACGCGACGAGGCGATGTCGACCTTGTGTGGTCGCTTTCCCCGGACCATGGACATGCGGAGCCGAAGGATCTCCTGCAGAGGGAGACCGAGCCATCGTTCCTCGGCGTCCATCACGGAGACGTCCAGGTCGGTGGGGGGGAGGAGGGGGCCCACGAGGACCTGCGGGTACCCCCATTGGCCGACAAACGCCGCCGGAGGTGTGGCCCCGTATAAGCTGGTGCCCTGGGTCCGCTGGGCCTCCCGGGTCCACTCTCGCACGCCCTGCAGCTTCGGACAGGTGGGAAACCGACAGCGTTTCCAATCCCCGATGCAGACGGGACAGGTCACTTCGCGTCGTCTTTCCTGATCGGTGACGCGTGGAACTCCCTGGGGAGGCACTCTTCTTGTATCCCTCCGGCTCCTCTCTCTTCACCGAATGCCCAAGCCCTCTTCCCACCTTCCTTCGCCAGGGAGGGGCCGCGCATCATCACCCAGGTAGCTGTGCCTCGACCACAACGAAGTTGGGGGCCTGGAAGAAGTCCACCATCTCCCGATAGTGCCTTTCAAGCGCCTCCTCCCCCGGCAACGGTTCCTCCAGCCGAAGCACGACGAATCCTGCACTGTGGAGCGCCTCGAAGTAGTCCCGGAGGGGGCGGTGGTACCCTAACACCGGCGCCTTCCCCCGGGGGGACCAGGAAATCGCAATGCGGTCGAAGTATCGGTCCATCAGGAGCCGTCGCTTCTCGACGCGCTCGCTGTCCTCCGGCTCCTGGAGCCATCGCGCCGGAGGCCGATCGAACGCGGGGTGCGTAAGGCTGAAGATGAAGCGTCCACGCGCCCGGAGGATCCGGAAGATTTCCGCGATGGCCTCGCGGTAGCGGCGGATGTCCTGGAGAACCACGTTGGAGACCACCACATCGAACGTCTGGTCGTCGAATGGGGTTAGGTCCGCGAGATCCGCCCGAAGATAGGCGATCCCGAGGGGGTCACGGGACTCCTCTTCCTCGGCAATCGCCAGGAGCTTCGGCGAAAAGTCCACGCCCACCACCGTGGCCCCTCTCTGAGCGAGCAGCCGGGCGAGGTAGCCCGTTCCGCACCCTGCGTCGAGGATCCGGAGGCCTTCCACGTCACCAAGGTACTCGAAGAGGACGGGGTCGATGACCCACTCCCGGTTCAGGTCCCCTCGCGGGTTGGAAACGGAAGTCCACCACGTGGCCACCGCGTCCCATCCCTCTACGAGCTCCGCATCGGAAAGCTCGTCCGCCGGGCCCACGTGCGATTCCCACTCGAGCGAGATCTCCTCCTCCGCGGTCATCCCCCGCCGCGCCCGCCGCCATTCCGCGTGGACGTCCCACGGATGGTCCCCCAGGTACTCCAGGTAGTCCAACGCGGGGTGCCACTCCTCATGCCAGGGACAGCGCAATCGGTAGTAGTAGGTCCAACCCCAGAAGTCCATCCGCGGCGCGCGATACTCTGGGGCACAGCTGCGGCAGAAGAACCTCTCCTCGCGGGGGCAGAAGGCGGTTCCGTGGAAGTGGTGCGGGTCTCCGCACACGGCACATTCGTAGCGCCAGTGGAGGTCGCATCGCGGGTAGGAGTCCACCGTGTGGCGGGCAGGTCGAACGGGATAGGTCCTGTCGTGCGCCTCAATACCCTCACAGTAGCGGCAGCGGATCTCGCTCATCCCACCCAGCGGAAGACGCCTCAGAATATAGGTTGCAGGCTCAGGCAGTCGGGCAAGGAGGCGAGCGACCATACGCGACCTGTCAAACGGTCAGACCAGCAAGGTGATTGCGATTGCGCACGTTAGTAACGGCCGGCTGAACGGGTCGCCGAAGCTTCCCGCTTACACCGCCGTC
>JBHIBW010000015.1:0-16945 GCA_046759265.1 Thermoplasmata archaeon | reverse complement strand
GAAGACCGAGGCGTCGTCCTTGCCGCGGGCATGGTCGAGCGGCACAACCCGGCCGTAGAGTTTGCCCAGAATGCGCTCCGGAAAGGCACCTACGGGAAGCTCATTGCCGTCTCCGCGCGTCGCGTGAGCTCCTTCCCCACCCGGGTCCGGGACGTGGGCGTGATGATGGACCTGGGGATCCACGACGTCGACGTCCTCCGGTACCTCGTCGGGGAGGAGGTCGAGCGGGTCTACGGCGTCGCGGGGCGGGAGCGGCACGAGGATTTTGAGGATCATGCGACCGCCCTCCTGACGTTCCGAGGCGGCGTGACGGGGATGGTGGAGGTGAACTGGCTCACCCCCATGAAGGTCCGGCGCGTCGCCCTAACGGCCTCCAAGAACTTCGTGGAGGTAGACTACATCAACCAGACCCTCGACATCTCCTCCTCAAGCCTTCCTACTTACGATCCATCGAACCTGTATCAGGCCCCCTTCGAGTTCGAGACGCACCAGGTCTCCCTCAAGAAGGAGGAGCCGTTGGAGCGCGAACTGAAGGATTTCCTGGCGTCGATCGAAGAGGGCAGGAAGCCCCTCGTGGACGGGCGGGACGCTGTGGAGACCCTCCGGGTCGTGACGGCCATTGTGGAGTCCCAGGCCCGGGGCGCCCCGGTGGAGGTCAGCTAGCCTCCCGAGCCCCGGCCCAGCCCGACGTAACCGAAGCCGTATTGGGCCAGGTCCTCCTCGCCAAGGGCCCCTCGACAGTCGACCACCAGGCGATGACGCATGCCCTCGCCCAGTGTCCCCCAATCCAGGTCCTGATAGGCGTCGTGGTCGGTGACCAGGACGACGCAATCCGCCCTGCCCATCGCCTCCCCCAGGTCGCGCCGCAAATCGACCCCCTCACGTTCCTCGACGTGGGGGTCATGGATCCGGACGTTGGCCCCCTTCTCTTCGAGGATCGGCGCGATGGCCAACGCCGGGGAGTTCGGGGTATCCGCCACGTTGGCTTTGTAGGCCGCCCCCAGCAGGACGACCGTGGCGCTGCTCAGGTCGGCACTCTGAGTCGCGAGAGCTTGCTCGATCAGGGTCACCACATGGTTCAGCATCCCCTCGTTCACGTTCCTTGCAGACGTGAGCAGGCGGACGTCATTTCTCGCCGCCGAGGCCAGGAGGAGGGAGTCCTTGGAGAGACAGTGCCCTCCGACCCCGGGGCCCGGACGGAGCATCGCTCGGCCGGGCGAGCTGTTGACAAGCTCCCGCACGGCGAAGGCGTCAACCCCAACTTCCTCGCAGATGAGGGCGACCTCGTTCGCAAATGCCAGCTGGACGTCTCGGTATGCATTCTCGACGGTCTTGGAGAGTTCCGCGCTGGTCCAGTCTGTTTCCAAGAGGTTTCCGTGACCGATTTCTGCGTAGAGCTCGACCGCGCGGGAGCGCGCTTCGGGGTCATTCCCTCCCACCACGCGGTTCATGTGAGTAAGATTGTAAAGCAGCTTTCCGGACGTCACCCTCTCGGGGCAATGAACGAGGTGGAAGTCCTTGTGCACTCGCATGCCAGAGCCCTGTTCCAGGAGGGGACGGACCAGATCCTCCATCGTCCCCGGGGCGAGAGTCGACTCGATGGAGATGAGGACGCCGGACTGCAACCGACTCGCGATTCCCGTGAGGACATCGCGCAGCGCGGCGTAGTCAGGCCTCCCGGTCGCGTCCACTGGCGTGTCGACGCACACGAAGATTGCCTCGGCCTCGCCGATTGGGTCGTATTCGCTCGTGGCCAGGAGGGCACCCGATTCGACCGCGCGGCCCAGCAAACGGTCCAAGTCCTCCTCACGAGTCGGCAGCGGGTTCGTGCCACCGTTGATCGCCTCCACCTTCCTCGGGTCGATGTCGATCCCCACGACCTCGTGACCCTCTCCAGCGAAGGCAACGGCCAGCGGGATGCCCACCTGGCCGAGCCCGAGGACGACTAGCTTCATGGTCGATTCGATGCGTGGGTCGCCATTAAAGGTTCTTCGAAGCGGACGTAGCTTGTGAGAAGACACCAAGCGAGGGAATCGGGCCGAGAACGACGACGGCCGCTTTAATAGGCCCCCCTCCATCGCGCCCTCATGCGGGTGGCCTCGGTGGTGGGCGCCCGGCCCCAGTTCGTCAAAGCGGCCGTCGTCTCGCGCATCCTTCGGAAGGCCCACGAGGAGGTCCTCATCCACACGGGCCAGCACTACGATCCGAACCTCAGCCAGGTCTTCTTCGATGTCCTGGGGATTCCCGAGCCCGACGTGAACTTGGGGGTGGGCTCCGGCTCACACGGGGCGCAGACCGGTCAGATGCTGGCCGCGGTGGAGACCGTGCTCTCCGAGGTCCGTCCCGATGTGGTCCTGGTCTACGGGGATACGAACTCCACCTTGGCGGGGGCACTGGCCGCGGTCAAGCTCCTGCAGCCCCTGGCCCACGTGGAGGCGGGGGTGCGGAGCTTCAATCGGGCCATGCCGGAAGAGATCAACCGCGTCCTGGTGGATCGCATTTCGGACCGGCTCTTCTGCCCGACGATTCGTGCCGTTGAACACCTCCGCAACGAAGGCGTCACCGAAGGAGTGCATCAGGTGGGGGACGTGATGTACGATGCGGCCCTCCAGAACGAGGGGTTGGCTCGGGAGAAGCAGGCGTCGAAGGCTTTCGGCCTGGAGCAGGGAGGGTATCACCTTCTCACCGTGCATCGGCCAAGCAACGCGGACGACGTCCGGCGACTGGGGACAATCCTTGAGGCGCTGGCCGCCTCGGACCATCCGGTCCTCTTCCCCGCCCACCCGAGGACGAGGGAGGTGATGGATCGGGAGGGCCTCGCGAACCGTCTTCCGGAGTCCGTCCAGGTCGTGGAGCCCGTGGACTATCTGGTGTTTCTATCCCTCCTTCTCGACGCAGCAAAGGTCGTGACCGACAGCGGCGGGGTCCAGAAGGAGGCCTACTTCTTCGACGTTCCGTGCATCACCCTCCGGGCGGAGACGGAGTGGGAGGAGACCCTGGAAGGGGGGTGGAACGTCCTGGCGGACGCCAACTCTGAGAACATACGTCAGGCTCTCGAGAGTACACCGGAGGGCAGCCCTCAAAAGGGGCAATTCGGGGATGGCCACGCCGCGGAGAAGGTTGTCACAATCCTCGAGAGTCGGGGCGGCTAGCCACCCCCGACCGCGCCAGCCGCGTGTGCTTCACGCCTCCGGCTCGGTCAACTGCCGGTAGGTCGCCCGGAGCCTTTCTTCCTGGACCTCCCAGCTGTACCTCTCTCGTGCGGCGCGTCTCCCGTTGCGGGCCGCGGCGTGCCGAAGTTCTGCATCCGACAAGAGCCTCCGAATCCCCCGTCGGATGTCCGCCACGTCGTCGTGGCGGACGGTGAGACCCACGGCCTCCTCACGGACGACCTCCCCGTTCGAGGACCCTTCGCTGGCAACGATCGGAACCCCCAGGGCCATCGCCTCCAGGAGCCGTGTGGCCGTTCCAATTCGGTTGATGGCGTACGTCGGGTCATAGAGGAGGACGACCACGTCTGCCGCCGCGAGGTAAGACGCCATGTCCCGGGCGGGAATCCACCCGACGAATCGGACGTTCTCCAAGCTCGCGGCTCGCGCGTCGATGTGGGTGGTCAGACTCCCATGGCCGCCCAGAACAAGGATCCCCTCCTCGAACTCCTCGAAGGCCGCCAACAGATGATCGAGGCTGCGCGAAGGCTCCAGAACCCCTGCGTAGAGGATGATCGGCTTGTCCTGGAGCTGTAGGTTGCGGCGTACCTGATCGGGATCGGCGCCTTCGAGCTCCGAGAGAGGGGCCGCGTTCATGACGACGACCACGCGCCGACCTCCGAGTCCTTCGTAGATTCCGCGCAAGGCGTCGTTGACGGTGAGGATCACCTGGCACGCCGGTGTGAGGGTCTTCTCGAGCCAGCGGAGGAAGCGGAAGGCCCACCGTGGCACGCTCGGCTGGACCATCGTGGAGTACACCTCGTGCGCATCGAAGACGCACGGCTTGCGTCGGAGCTTGGCGAGCAAGATGCCCACGGGGAGGGTATCCAGGTCGTGTGCGTGTACGACGTCGAAGGGATCGGATCGGAGCCGCCAGAGCATCCGTCCCCACACCAAGGGAAGCTTAAGGAGGGCGTCGAGGAAGGAGTCGTACGAGGCGGCGAGTCGAATCCTTCGGACTTCGATGCCGTCCATGGTCTCCGAGGTTGGGTATCGGACCTGTCGATCCCAAGCATGAACCCAGATCGTGTGGCCATCCTGACCGAGGGCGATGGCTTCGCGACGAACGCGCGGATCGGGGCGGTGCGGATTGGTGAGCAGCATCACGACGCGGGCCATCTCGGACGGCCGAGGAAGGAGAGAGTCCCTAAAAGGCTGAGCCGGTCAGGCCAAGGGGGGCCGGGCCGCGCAGAACCGTGACTTCAGGGGTCCCGGCGATCTCTACGGGCTCGAAGGGAGACCCTCGGTCCTCCATATGGCGAGCAGGGTGATCCCTCCAACGAGAACCATCAGGATGGCCCACCAGCCATTCGCGAGGTACACCACCAGAAACTCAGTGAACGCCGCTTCCACCGGAGGACCGAGGAGGAGAGGCACCGCGGCCCCCAGGAGGCCCGCCGAGCCGGCCGCGAGCACGAAGATGGCTCCAAGCGCCGCCCGCTTCACACCCAGAATGCCACCGGCAATCGAGAGGGCGCCCGCTCCAAAGCCAACCAGGGGCGCAATGAAGAGAATGGTGCTCCCTCCGGCGACGGCCAGCAGGCTATAGATGCCAAACAGCAGCAGCGACCAGAATAGGGCCAGCCCCCCGAGGGCGATTCCACCAATCCGGAGTCCGTTGCCCACCTCGCGGTCGAGGCCCCCGGGGCACTTATGGCTAACGATGCCGGGGATTGGTCGGCTTCCCTAGCTCACGCTGAGGCAGAAGGGCGTTCTAGGCTGGCCCCTTCTAGTCGGGATGGCCGTATCGGTGCGGGTCGCCGTCGAAGGTCTGCTTGCATCCGGCACTGCAGAAGTAGAAGGCCACGCCCTCGTGTTCCGAGCTGAACTGGGCGGTGGCCGGATCCACGTCCATGCCGCATACGGGGTCTTTTGCCACGGTCGGTCTCCTTTCCTCCCAGGTCTTAAGGCTGGGCTGGAACCGTTTGAGAAGGAGGGAATTCGTGACGACGGAGAAGGAGGAGAAGGCCATGGCGGCCCCGGCGAAGATGGGGTCGAGGAGGAGGGCGATGAGGGGGTACAGGATCCCCGCTGCCACAGGAATGAGGGCCGTGTTGTAGGCGAAAGCCCAGAATAGATTCTGCCGGATTTTTCCGTAGGTCCGCCGGCTCAGCTCGATGGAGCCCACGACGTCCCGGAGGTCGTCCCGCACCAGGATGATGTCGCCCGCCTCCACGGCCACGTCGGTCCCGCCGCCCATGGCGATCCCCACGTCCGCCTGGGCGAGGGCGGGGGCGTCGTTGATGCCGTCGCCCACCATCCCCACCACCCGGCCCGCGTCCTGCAGTTCCTTCACCCGAGCGACCTTGTCCGCGGGCAGCACCTCCGCCATGACCTCATGGATGCCGAGCTGTTCGGCAATGGCCTGGGCGGTCCGGCGGTTGTCCCCGGTGAGCATGATGGGCGTGATGTGGATCGCCTTCAGGGCCTCGACGGCGCGCTTCGCGTGGGGCTTCGCGGCATCCGCCACCGCCAGGACGCCGGCCAGCTTCCCGTCGACGGCCAGCATCATCGCCGTCTTCCCGCCGGCCTCCAGGGATTGCACCGTGGACTCCACCGCCGAGAGGGGCACGCCCCGGGCCTCCATGAGGCGGCGGTTCCCCAGGTGAACCGCCTTCCCGGCCACGGTCGCCTCCACCCCTTGGCCGGGGATGGCCTGGAAGGCGCTCGGATCCTCGATGGCCGCGCCGTCGGATGCGGCCTCGCGCAGGATGGCCTGGGCGATCGGGTGCTCGGACCCCTTCTCCGCCCCGGCGGCCGCAGCCAGGACCGTCCCCCGGTCGAAGGAACCCTGCGGGAGGACGTCCGTCACCTCGGGAACCCCTCGCGTGAGCGTTCCCGTCTTGTCAAAGACGATCGTGTCGAGTTCCCGGGCCCGCTCCAGGTACTCCGCCCCCTTGATGATCAGCCCGTTCTCCGCGCCCTTGCCCGTCCCCACGGTAATGGCCGCCGGGGTGGCGAGGCCGAGCGCGCAGGGGCAGGCGATAATCAGGACCGCGATCAGGACCGTGAGGCTGAACGTGAAGGCCGTGGAGCCGGCCGGCGGCGCCCAGATGCCCGTCCCGAAGAGGAACCAGAAGGCGAATGCAAGGAGGGCAACCCCGATGACGACGGGAACGAAGACGGCGGCCGCGCGATCGGCGACCCGCTGGATGGGGGCGCTCGACTGCTGCGCGTCCTCCATGAGCCCGATGATCTTGGATAGGGTCGTGTCCCGGCCCACCTTGGTGGCCTCGAAGCGCAGCAGGCCGCTCCGGTTGATCGTGGCGCCCACGACGGGGTCCCCCGGTCCCTTCTCCACCGGGAGCGATTCCCCCGTGAGCATGGACTCGTCCACCGAGGAGGCGCCTTCCGTCACCTCGCCGTCCACCGGGATCCGCTCCCCGGGCCGCACGACGACGGTGTCCCCCACCTTCACCTCCTCCACCCGCACCTCCACCTCGCGGCCCTGGTGGAGGATCGTGGCCTGCTCGGGCGCGAGGTCCATGATGCGCCGGATCGCCTCCGAGGCGCGTCCCTTCGCCCGATCCTCGAAGTACCGACCGAGGAGGATGAGGGAGATGATGACCGCGGCCGTGTCGAAGAAAACCTCGGATCCGAGGAAGAGGCCGGGCACGAGGGTGACGACCGCGCTGTACCCGTAGGCCGCCGAGGTCCCGACGGCCACGAGGCTGTCCATGTTGGGCAGGCGGTTCTCGACGGCATCGAGGGTCCCCCGATAAAAGCGCCAGCCGGCGTAGAACTGCACCGGGGTGGCGAGGATCAGGAGAATCGGGTTTCGCACCGTCAAGAGGCCGGCGAGGGCCGGATTCGTGAAGTCGAGGGGGAGGAGGTGGACGAGGGAGAGGACCAGGATCGGAATGGACAGGCTGAAGCTGAAGATGACCAGCCGTCGGAGGGTCGCCGTCTCCTTCTCCGGCTCCCGGAAGGCCTCCAGGCAGTTCGCGCTGCAGAAGAAGTAGGTGCGGTCGTCGACGGTCGCGCTCAGCCCGTGCGCTTCGTCGACGTACATGCCGCAAATGGGGTCTTTCGCCACTGGAACCTCCCGAATCCGATGGAAAAACGGCGGGCCTTCTTAAAGGGGGTTTGGCCGACCTGGGGCTCCCAGTCCTGGGGCTGATAATGGCCTGCGAAGGCTTAATACACGATTCATCGAGCCTCAGGGGTCCTCATGCATCCAAAGGCGGAGGAGCGCTGGAAGCTGAAGATTTGTCTGGCGGGGGAAGGGGCGGTCGGAAAGACGTCCCTGATCCGCCGGTACGTCTACGACGAATTCGAAGACAAGTACACCGTGACGCTGGGGGCCAAGGTGACTCGCAAGAGCCTCAGTATCGAGGACGCCCAAGGACGGGGGACCGCCCACATCGACATGGCGATCTGGGACGTCATGGGGGAGAAGTTCCTGCGCGAGCTCCTCCGGGAGGCCTACTTCTACGGCGCTCAAGGCATCCTCGCTGTGTGCGATATCACCCGACTCGAGACACTGGAGGACCTGGAGTCGTGGAAGGCCTCCATCGAGAAGGTGGCAGGCGAGATCCCCGTCATCGTCCTGGCGAACAAAGCCGACTTGGAGGACGAAGCGATCCTCGACGAGGCGACCCTTCGGACGTTCGCTTCGGGCTGGGATTCGTCGTATTTCTTCACGAGCGCGAAGACCGGGGAGAACGTGGAGAAGGCCTTCGTAGAACTCGCGCAACGAGTCCTCGATAGCGTCGCCGTTGAGGCGTAACTGGGTCCATTCCGATCCCGCGACTCTGCCGTATCGAAGCGGCGTCCATCCGCCTGCGCAAGATGGCGTAGAGCCCATTCGCTCGACGGCCCAATGCCGGACCCGATTCCTGTGCCGCGGGAGGCGTCTTCAAGACTGAAGGTTGACCGACGACCGGTCTGGCCACCGGAAGTCCGAGGCCCGGGATGCGGAACTTGGTCTCGGAGTACTGCACGAACTTGGCCAGGGGGACGGTCATGGCGAGGTAGAGCAGGGACCCGGTCGTCCAGCACTCGAACGCGCGGCCGCTGACAAACGCGCAATCCTGTGCCACGAACGCGAGCTCAACCACGGCAATCGCGGATACGAGTGCGCTCGCCTTCAAGAGGAGGATGAATTCGTTCGTCATGGGGGGGATGATCAGCCGCAGGGTCTGAGGCAAAGTGATGTGGCGCATCAACTGCCACCGGCTGAACCCCAGCCCGCGGCCCGCCTCGAGCTGCCCCGCCTGAATCGCCTTCATGCCTCCGCGAAAGATCTCCCCCTGGTACGCACCCGTGTTCAGGGTCAGGGCGAGGAACGCTGCGACGAGGCTGAAGAAGCGATAGGTCGGAATGAGCGCCAGCATCAACACCACCCAGAAGAAGATCTGGACGAGGATCGGCGTGCCTCGAAAGACGTCGACGTACCCCTTGGCGACCGACCGGAGGACTCGGGAGCGGGAGACGCGGGCCGCCGCCGTGGCGAAACCGAGGATCATGCCGACGGCGAAGCTCCCCGCGGTCAGGAGGATCGTCAGTTGCATGCCGAAGAGAAACTCCGGCAGAAGTTCGAACACGAACTCGGCGTCGAACTCGCCGTTGACGGTGAGGAAGTAGAGGTACAGGAAGAACACGGCCATGACGGCGAAGGCGAAGAGGCCCGCACTCAGGGCACGATGGACGCGGAACCAGTGGACGAGCCCGGCCCCTCTCCCGGCCCAGGCCTGGACGTTCGCTGCCATGGCTACCCCAGAATCTTGCTCATGAAGGCCCGCGTCCGATCGTGTTGCGGATGGTCGATGAGGTCCTGCGCAGGTCCTTCTTCGATGACCTGCCCGTCCGCCATGAAGAGGATGTGATCGCCCACCCCCTTCGCGAAGCCCATCTCGTGGGTCACGACCACCATCGTCATGCCATCCTGGGCCAGGCCCGTCATGACGTCCAAGACCTCGGAGATGAACTCCGGGTCAAGGGCGGAGGTGGGCTCGTCGAACATGACCACCTGGGGATTCATCGCCAGGGCTCGGGCGATGGCTACGCGTTGTTGCTGCCCTCCCGAGAGGTTGGCCGGATACTCACGGAGCTTGTCCCCCAACCCCACACGTTCGAGCAGCTCCCTCCCAATCGTGTCCGCCTCTTCTTGAGGAACCTTCCTGATCTTTCGCAGTCCCAGCGTCACGTTGTCGATCGCCCGGAGGTGGGTGAAGAGGTTGAAGCTCTGGAACACCATGCCCACCCTCTCCCGGACCCACTCGGGTCGGACCGCGGGTCCGTCGTCAGGACTCCGTCCACCCAGATCTGCCCTGCCTCCGGATACACGAGGAGGTTGAGACATCTGAGGAGCGTGCTCTTCCCCGAGCCGCTTGGGCCGAGGATGACTAGCACCTCGCCCCGGTCCACCGTCAGGGAGACGCCCTTGAGGACGTGCAGGTCCCCAAAGCTCTTGTGTACGTTTTCGGCCCGGATGATAGCCTTGTTCCCGCTCATGCCGCTTCCCCCAGCCCAGGAACCTGCATCCGTCTTTCGAGCGCTAGCATCGCTGCCGTGAGGACATAGATGAGCACGAAGTAACCGATGGCGACCAGGACCCAGCTGAAAATGGACTCATTCAGGGATGCGAAGATAAGAGCGATTGTCTGAATCTGCCTCCCCCACCCTGTGAAGTCGAAGCTCCGGAACTCCCAGTAGAGGAAGATGATCACAAGCTCGCCGAGAAAGGAGAGGAGTGCGGAGTCCTTCACCACGTTGGCAAACTCGTTCCCGAGAGGGGGCAGGCTAACACGAAACGCCTGGGGGAAGATGACCTGTCGCATCGTCTGCCATCCGCTCAGCCCGAGGGCGTGAGCGGCCTCGATCTGGCCGGACGGGACCGATTGGAAGCCGTTTCGGAAGATCTCCGCCTGGTAGGCCGCCGAGTGAAGCGCTAGGGCCACGGCCCCCGCCCAGAAGGCAAAGGTGGCAAGGCCTACCCCCCCGACGAAGATGGGCAGGACGACGAAGAACCCGACCAGCAGGACCACCAACTGGGGGGTCCCTCGCAAGACCTCCACAAAGAAGGTGGCGGCCGAGTAGGCGAGGGTGCTCTTCGAGATGCGGGCCCATCCGACGAAGAACCCCACCACGAAAGAGAGGGGAAGGATGACCGCCGTGGCGATCAGGGTGAGGAGTAGGCCGCGGAGGTACAGGGGCGAGACGTTGCCGAAGAACGCCAGGTCAATGATTCCGAGCGCGCCGATGGTCCCCACCACGACGGCGACGCCGACGAGGATGACGAAGAGGGGCCAGAAGGTGTACAGGAAGAATCGTGCGCCCCGGGCAACGGTGCGCCCTACCTGTACCATCCTGCTCTCCTGTCGCCTCTAGCCCACGCTGACTGAAGGGGTCGAATGACGCGACGGTTACACCGCGGTTCTTTCCTAGGGCACCTCGGTGGGGACGCCCCACTGTACCGCGAGGTTCTCTACGAAGCCCTCGTCGAGGAGGGCCTGTAAAATTGGGTTGATGATGGGAAGGATCGCGAGGGGATCGCCCTCCTCCACCGCCATCCCGTACAGCTCGTTCGTGGTGATCTTGCCGATGGCCACGAGGTTGTTGGCGGGGTCGTTGGCGAAGGCGACTGCGGCGGGCAGGTCCATGATGGCGACCTCCGCGGCGCCGGAACTGACCGTGGTCAGGACCGTGGGCACGTCATCGAAGCAGAACAGCGGCCCGCCGGTAGCGCAAGTCGCTCCGAGGTTTTCCTCGGCCCAGATGTTGCTCGTGGTGCCCGTCTGGACGACCCAGGTCATCCCTTGCAGGTCGCTGGCCGAACACACCTTGTTCGCGCACGTCAGCGTGCTCCCCGTGCGCACGAGAACGGCTTGGTTTGCGCTGTAGTACGAGGTAGAGAAGTCATAGACCTCGTCCCGGGTGGTGGTGATGGTCATGCTGGAGGCGATCATGTTGACGGCCCCCACTTCGCCGGCGGCGAGCAGGGTGTCCCAGTCCGTGTAGTCGCTCCAGATGATCGTTAGTCCGGCGCGGCTGCCGATCTCCTCGACCAGATCAATGGTGAACCCGATGAGGGCCCCATCCGCATCCCTGTACTCGAAGGGCGTGAACGGCGTGTTCGTCCCGACCACGATGCTGTTCCCGAGCATCGGTGGGGGGATGGTCGTCGGTGGGTTGAAGACGGGTCCTAGGGCAAAGCCTCCCACGACCAAGCCCACAACGAACAGGACGACCGCGATGACAGCAACGATGCCGGTTCCCATGCCGGAGCGCATAGCACCAGGTGGCGGTGCTCCTCCCTCTGCCATAGGTGGAGAAATTTGGAACGGTATTTAATCGTTCTCCCACATACGCATATCGGAAAGTAGGCCCCACCCGCTCCGTCAGATTGGTTCACGGAGTCCGTCCAGAGACCTGGGGGGTGAAGAGCGACCTCCTCTCATCAAGTGATTCATCAACAACGTTGCTGGGGCCACCCGAACGATTCAACTCGCGGGGCAGGCGCCTGGGCGGCCTTCTCAGTTGATCTCAATGCGAGTGGGACTCTGAAGTCGCGTTCTCACATTCGAGCAGGTAGATGACGAATCCGCCGCGCGGGAAGATCATCTGCCACTCGACATCTGTAACTGGAGATGTCAAAGGCAAGGCAGACGAGACCGCCTTGTCCGGGGGAACCTCTGCCACTTGCTGGCGTAGCGGGATGCATGACTAAGAAGGTTCCGCCCGTACAGAGACCGCGGGAAGGGGGCTTCACTCTAAATAGAGGACGCCGACCCGCAGTGGTTGGTTCGGAGGTCGAGAACCTTTGCTATCAGAACCATATTCAATTGCGGGGTGCCCACCTTGAAAACCTCAAGACTACAATGGAGAATTCCTCTCTCGGGGCCCGGGCGCCCGACGTACCAGCTTATAGATTTCAAGTAGCTTCTCTCCAGATGATTTTCTCGCTTCTGTGAGCTGTCTGAACAAGAGGGACGAAACTCCACTAGTTACGATGCCAGAAACTGCTGTGATGGTGCCAACTTGAACGTTCCAAAAGAAAGCGCCCGCGATCCCCGATAACAGAATGCCCACACCCAGCGCGAAGAGAGTCACTGTGAGCCTAAACCACAATTTCAATTGTACAAGTGCCTCGTTCCACGACTGAGTCACTGCATTGAAGAGGAGCTCGTCGGGGCGTCTCAGCTTCTCCTCCATGAACCTAACCGCGGCAACAAGGGCTTGACCCTGCCCCTTCGCATCTGTCCTTTTGAAAAGAGGGAATACTCCCCGTTTGGCGGCCGTATCGCACGCCCTGGGGGTGTACGCGAACTGTCTCGACAGCATTATCTGTAAAGTAGGAGGCTCGGCACTACGTCGGTTCTCTTCGTCAATCGCGTCGCATATGTCCCACCCTGTACTGACACGCTTGCCTGAAGGTATCGCATGATCACGCTGCCAACCAAGATCCACGATTGCAAAGTCAAAGTGAGTCTTGCGGACGAGGTCTAGAGCCTTCTTGAGAGTCTGAGCTGTTTTCACGTCGTACCCTACGGATTCCAGCGCCGTTACGGCGTCAGTAAGGACTGGGTACTGATCTAGCTCGTCATCGGCGAAAAGAACCGTGAACCTGGCCACGCAAAGCCTCCATAATTCTCGCCCTCCCCCAATCAATTCATGCTAAGCCGAGTATTTGGATTTTTTCCACTTTGCGTAAGATTGGGATGTCTCTCTGTCATTCATGCTTGGAAGGTGACGAGACCGTTCAGGAACAATCCCGGCTCGAACGAGGAGCTGGACCCGCTGTCCGGGTGCCTGAAGAGAGCCTCGACACCTCCGCTTCGTCTGCCCAGATTACGAGAAAAACGCTAAGTATCCGTCAGGCTGATGTCTAATGCAGGGAGGCGCAGACTTTCTCGGTGATGAGCTTCCGGAGTGATGGCGGGGCACAGCCTCGGGTGCTCACGCCGCACCCCACTTTGTTGGAGGCCAAGGGTTGGGGAAGGTCGGCCGTCGGTCCGCAAATCTTCTCAAGGGGAGTGCTCGAAGATGGTCACGTTCGTTGAGGTGTTCTTTCAGTCTGTCGCCGCCGCTCTCGCCGTGTTTGGGGCCTCGATTACCTATCTGACCTACAAGCGAGGAGCAGAGATCAGGAAACTGAACGATGAGATCTACCACTTGAAGCGGGTGAATCTTGAAATTTCGGGTAAAGTCAATCCAGAATCTGATCGGAAGCTGGTCGAAGGGGCCGAGAAATCCATTCAGATCCTCGGAATCAACGCATTGGGAGCCCTCCATCATGCCCGCGAGGAATTGATTGAGTTCTTGAAGCGAAAGAAAGGTACTCTCCGAGTTCTCTTACTTGATCCAAAGGGCCGTGAATTTGGTTCCCGGGCCGAATTTGAGAAGGATGTGGTCGGCCGCATCAAGAGCGAGTGGGAGGCTTCTGTTCGAATTCTGAGAGGCATTGCGTATCACGCCCGAGGTTCAGGAAACATAGAACTGAGGCTCTACGACGAAAAGCCAGACCGATCCCTTATCATCGTGGACGCCTCCGAGGAGGAACCTTACAAGGCAAGAATGCTGATCAATTATTATCCTCCGACAGAGGGCAAGCGCGGGTATGAAGGGGGACAGTTCCTGTCAGAGCGATCTCTGGCGAGAGACCGTGACGCTTTTGATACGAATTGGGATCGCTTCAGGACCCTTTGGGAGGAATCGACGGCCGCAGAGTTTGGGACTTCGGGGAGCAGCTGAGTGGCGCATCCAGGTTCTGGTCAAACCACGCCTCCTCCGTGAAATTGATGTAGGCCCCGACGAACCAAGATTCACGACTTACATTCCACAGAGAGGTACATTCATACGGGAAAGAAGATGAACGCGGAGACTCGTGTATGTCCACACTGCGGGAAGGTTCAGCCAACGCCCCCTCCCGCGCCCGTTCGGCGGTTTCTGGTTCTGGTGGTGGGAGTGGAACTTCTGTTGGTGACACTGTTGCTCTTGCCCGATTTCTACCGATTCGCCGTGGGGCCTCTCTCGCTCCCGACGGCGACCTACTTGGTTCTTGGCGGCTTCGGGATGGCGTACCTAACCTACCTCTGGATCTCCTTTCTCCTCATCGGGATCTTGAAGCTCCCGGGATGCGAATTCACCGCCATACGGCATGCAATCACTCGAAGACCCATCCACGTCTGTGTTGACTCGATTCTAAACTCGGTCCTTGACACCATGCAGTTGGAACAGGGCCTCTCCGCCCAGCTTCTCCGGACGGAATCGGCCCAGAAATGGATCCTGGGAGCGGTTCTGTTGAGCGGGTTCCTCCTCGTCATCGTGACCGATTTCGTTCCCGCCGATCTGAAGTTGGTTGCCGTAGGCGTCTTCGCCAGCGTATACCTGATCTACGACAGGACCATCCACGGGGTTAGCATCGGACGAAAGGACCTGACGGGGACGGGAGACTACCGGCGGATCCTGAGCCGGCTGTTCTCGGGGGGCAGGTGAAAGGGCGCGAGCCCAGCCGGTGCGGTTAGGGGGTCCTCTCTTCCACAAGTCTTAATCCACAGGCAACCTCTCCCCATCCCTCCATGGGACGGCTTGAAGGCATCTCGTCGGTGTTCACCGAACCGGGGAAACGAGTCTTTGTCTCGCGGATCCTCCTGGTCGGCTGGGGTCTCCTGAATATTCCCCTCGGCGTGGTCACGGGCATCGGGGCCCTTCTCCCTCGAGGCCTGCCCGAACTCCAATTCCAGGTCTCGGTCGTCTACGAGCACATGTTGTCCGCGATCTACATTACCCTCGGGATCGCTGCCATTCTCGCGGCAGCCGACCCGGTCCGGCACAAGCTACTCATCCTGTTCATCATTCTCTCGAGTTTCGCGCACGCAGGGATCATGCTCGCGGATGCCTACACCACCAGTCTTCAGGTGTGGGATGGGCTGACCTGGGGCTCGGCCGTCCTCCTCGGCACCGCAGTCGCCTTCCTTGTGTTCTACCCCATGGGGGTGCCGGAGGCGGCATCACCGATTCGAGCAAGGCCTCCGGGCCAGAACAACATCTGAAAGAGCTCGCCGCGGGCGGAGTCTTTGTCCTACCCGTGCTTTTCGGAAGAGAGTCAAAAGGATCCACGAAGATTCCCGACCTGAGGGTCACCCCCCAGATGCGAGTTCGTTCCAGTGCACTTGGATGTATTCCGCCGTCCGCTTGGCCATCCCCATGATGGTCAGCATGGGATTGACCCCGGTGGCGGTCGGGAAGACACTGGCGTCGCAAACAGCGAGGTTTCTTACCTGGTGGTGGAAACAGTGCTCATCCACCACAGACCTGGCAGGATCCTCACCGAGCCGGTTGCCACCCTGGGGGTGCACCGATCCCAGGTAGAGCTGTTGCTGGCCGCAATTGTCGGGGCGGATGCGCGTCTTGATCACGTCCCGGTTCTTCAGGTAGGCTTCCCGTTCGATGATGTTGCGGTCCCGATGCGTCAGGATGACGCGCTGGGCTCCCGCCTCAAAGTAGAGTTCCGCCAGGGTCCTCATCCCGTTGGAAAGGTTGCGTCGGTCGTGCTCATCCAAGGCGTATTCGACAACGGGATCACCGCTCCGGTTGACTTTGACCACCCCCTTCGGTGTATCGCGGATCAGGATCCCCGCTGCGGCGAAGTGGGCCAACCGACCCATCAACGCCTTGTGTTCTGCCCCCATGCCCGGAAGAAAGGCCGCGAACTGGCCCAGGTTGGGAAAGACGGATTCGAGCATGAAGCCCCCACGCTGATCTCCCGGCCCCTCGGAGGTCACCGGAGGGGCCTCCGGTAGGATCCCCGGGACGCCTCGAAGCACGCTGTACTCCGAGACGTGGTAGGACATCGGTATGCCCTCGAAGGCCCGAACCTCGTCGTCAAACTCTGCGATGACGAGGGGGGAGGGGTGAAGCGACAGCCCCTGTCCCAGCTGACGATGCGGGTCCGGGAGCTTGCTGCGCAGGAGGAGCGCAGTCGAGTTGACCGCCCCGGCCGCAACGACGACCACCTTGGCGTCCACGCGGAGCCGGTGCCTGTCCTCCCCCCTTCGAGTCCGGAGGACGGCATCCACGCCCGTCGCCCTTCCCCCTTCGTGCCTCACCCGATGCGCCCATGCATCGCAAAAGATGGCGCACTTCCCGGTGTCGAGGGCCTCAGGGATGTAGGTGACCAGGGTACTCTGCTTCGCGTCGTAATGGCATCCGAGGTGCGAGAAGCCGCACTCCCGGCAGTCGAAGCAGTTCCGCGGATTGATGCCGTGGCCCTCGGGGACGATCTCCAGCTCCTCCGCACCCCTCCGGAGGATGCGGTTGTTCCTGTTGATCTGCTGCTCGTGGACGGGGGAAACATGGATCTCGCCCTTCACCTCCTCCAGGGCGCGAGTGAAGGCCGTCCGGTCCGTCATCCACCCCCCCGCCCCCATCTCCGCCCACTCCTGGAGGACGATGGGAGGCGTGTCGATGCAGATGGCATGGTTGATGACCGTGGTGCCCCCCAGGGTCTCCCCCTGCCCGACGAGGATGGTGAAGTCCTGGTTGAAGGTGAGGGCTCCGCCCTTCCAAAGGAACCGGAGCATATCGAGTTCCCGCTGGTTGAAGTCCTCCCCCTCGTAGTAGCCCCCGCGCTCCAGGAGGACCACACGTTCGATCTCCGGATGCCGGGTAAGCTCTCGCGCGAGCACGCCTCCGCCGGCTCCTGAACCGACGATGCAGATGTCGGCCTGGACACGCATGTCTTCCTCCACGACCCGGTAGCGTCTCCTCCTCCGCCGAAAACGGGTGACCCC
>JBHIBW010000014.1:0-17524 GCA_046759265.1 Thermoplasmata archaeon | reverse complement strand
GTTTGCCCTCCTCCACCTTGTACAGTTCCCGCTTTTTCATGCTGGCGCCTCCGTCAACCCGTTTCGGCGCAGCACGTGCGGGCGTTCCAGGCGCTGGGCGTCGTCCAGGGACGCGTACACCTTGGCGTATCCCGAGGCCTCTCGCTTCCCAAACTGCGAGTGGAGACTGTCGATGACCAGCACCTTCTTGCCAACCTTCAACTCCTTCGTGAGCCCCTCCCGAATCTCGGGTCGCGAGGGGGTGGTGCCCTCCTCGTGCCGCACTCGGAAGTACACCTCGAGTCGATCCAGGAGTTTATTCTCCCGCCGGGAGACGATCTCCATCTCCATTCAACACCTCCATTCGGGCCAGGAACGCTTCGGCACGCCCCCGGCTCTCTCCTGTGATGACCACAAGCACGGCTCCCCGGGAAGGCAGGCCGTAGGCCACCACGAAGCCGGGAGGGGCCAGCGCGATGGCCGGCAGGGCCAGCAGGTCCTCCTCGCCCCGAACCCGAATCACGACCGGACCGCGATGATCGTAGGCCTGCATCAGAGCGTCCCAGATGCCCGCCGTGATCTGTCCGGCGGGGTTCTCGACCTCCAGGACCTTGGCGCCGTCGTAGAGGGGAAGGTCCTTCAGTCGGTCATCCGGCCTCCGCTCCACGAGGAAGTCCACGATGGCCACACGCGGCCGCTGCGTGGCCGTCAGCGCGGCGGCGGTGACGTAGTCCCCGACCGTGACCAGATTCCCGTGGCCCTTCACCTCCCGATCAAACCCGGCGGCATCGGTGAGTCGTCCGAGGGGGATGCGAAGCTCGGGCCGCATCGCCTCCGGCAATCGGAGCGTCTTACCGAACCCGGAGGGCGTAACGTCCGTTGGCATCGATCCCCATCTTCTTCGCAATCTCGGACTTGGTGTGGTCCACGATGACCACGTATCCCTGCCAGTCCTTGGAGGTCTCCGACCCGTCCCGGGGACAGCGATCCTCCTCCGTAATGAAACTACACACCGGACACGCCCGGAGCACCTTGGCCACGATCAGCGCCCCCGGGCCTTCCGCGCTTTCTTTCGGTCCTCCTCCAACCAATCGATCTTGCCCAAGGAGGCCTGCCGCATCGTGAGGCCGATCTTGCTCTCCCGGGGGTTCCGCTCGTTGAGGCTCACCGCGACGATGCGCGCCCGGGTCTTGTCGCCGAGGCGGAGGTCCCGCTTGGTGTCCTTCCCGATGAGGCGCTGGTTGTCCTCATCCACGTCGACCCGGTCGTCCATAATCTGGCTGATGTGCAGGAGGCCGTCCAGCGGGCCGAAGCGGACGAAGGCCCCGAACTTGAGCACCTCGACCACGCTCCCCTCCACCACCTCCTGCATGGAAGGCTGAAACATCAACGCGTCGAAGCGGACCTTCTGATACACCGCTCCGTCCCCGTGGACGATGCGTCCATCGCCGACCCGCGTGATGTTGGAGGCGAGAAGGGTGAGGCCGTCCTCCCCGCTGACGTTTCCCTCCAGCGTCGTCCGGGTGAGTTCCTTGGCGACCTGGTCCAGGTCCTCGCCCAATCGCTCGGGCGGGATTCGCACGACGTCCTCACGGGTGACTTTGACATACATGGCAGGAGCCTCAGGCCCGCGTCGAGCACAAGGGCGTCTCGACGGAGTCCCGCTGGGGCGCCAAGAGGCGCCCGTAGTCACGGGTTTCCGTCCAAGGGCGCCCAGAATAAGAAGTTGTCGGGAGGGCCTCAGGCGCCAAACTTTTCCGTGCGGTTGGCCAGATCCAGGAGCAGGGGGAGCACGTCCAGCCCCCGGATGCGGGACAGGGATCCTCTCGCCGCGGCGACCTCGTCGTACGTCTCGACCTCATCCCGTCGGATGTCCTCGGCATACACGAGAAGCGGGACGGGGTCGGCGCTGTGGTCCCCCGTCGTCGACGGGGTGGAGTGATCGGCTGTGATTCCGAAGACCCAGTCCGGCCTGAAGGTCTCCCGCAGAGGGCCCAGGCTTCGATCGATCCGTTCGATCACCCGAACCTTCTCTTCCGGCTGGCCATCGTGGCCCGCGATGTCCGGTGCCTTGATGCTCACAATTACCACGTCATATTCCGCTAGGGCGCCGAGGGCAGCGGAGATCTTGGCGTCGAAGGCCGAATCGAGGCCCCCGGTCGCCCCCTTGACGTCGAGAAGATCCATTCCTACAACCCGGCAGATGCCTCTGACGAGGGCCACCCCGGCGATCGCGGCAAACCGAAGCCCCCATGTGTCGGTTAGGGCATGAATCTTGGCGAGGCGCCCGGCTCCGCGGGTCAGGATCACGTTCGCTGGAGGCTGGCCCTTCTGGAGGCGATCTTCGTTGACGGGATGAGCAGGCAAGACCTCCGAGGCGCGATGCACGAATTGATTCACGACCCGTGCCGTCTTCTCCGCTTGAGGGGCGAGGGCGGTCACCTTCGCCAGGGGGACATACAAGGCGTGGGGATCGCCGTCGGTGACCCGCGGGTCGAGGCCCGTGCCCCTCAGAAGGAGAGCCGCCCGATGCTCCGTTCCAGCCCGGAAGGCCACCTGGACGTCCTCGATGGTCTGGTCTGTGAGGGACGCCGCGAGTTCATCCGTTCCGTTCCGGATTCTCCCGGCTCGACGATCGACGATCGTACCCTTCGTGTCGACCGTCGCGAAGTTGCATCGGAAGGCCACGTCCCCCTCCTGGACGTCCAACCGCACACCCGCGGCTTCGAAGGGCCCTCTCCCCGTATAGACGAGGAAGGGATCGTAGCCGAACAACGCGAGATGGGCCGTGTCGCTCCCCGGCCGGGTACCCGGGGCGATGACATCGACCTGGCCGCTTGCGCCTCGAGCCGCAAACCAGTCCAGGGTGGGCGTGGCTGCAGCCTGGAGTGGGGTCTGCCCTCCCAAGACCTCGTTGGGGCGGTCGCCGAGTCCGTCGCAGACGACCAGAAGGACCTTCTTCTCCATCTGAGGCTGTGTAGAGGAACGAGCTAATTAGCGTTATGTGGAGTGAATTCAGAACGGCTCTTGTCTTGCGTGAGTCAGCGGGGCCACCGGCCGCCACGACCCCCTCTGAGATTGGAGAACCTCCCGCCTTCCAGGCTGATGTGAGCCATCCTAACCCATTTGGCCGAAAGCAGAGCTTACGGATTTCGCGGCGCGGGGAACTGGAATGTCAGACACAATCGTGGTAACGGGCGCGACTGGCACCGTGGGCAGCGAAGTCGTGAAGCAGCTGTCTGCCAAAGGGGCAACTGTGCGTGCTTGTTGTCACACGCTGAGTAAAGGTGACATGATCAAAGGTCCAGGCGTGGAAGTCGTAGGGTTCGACTACGATGAGCCGGAAACGGTGAAGGCTGCATTCAGAGATACGGAGAGACTCTTCCTAATGACGCCCTTCGTCGAAAACTGGGTGGAGATCACCGCGCGGTTGGTCGCGGAGGCAAAGAAGGCGGGAGTCCGGCATATTGTTAAGCTATCCAACATGGAGCTGGAAGCCGACGCAGAGGCAATCCTTCTCCCACTCATCTGGCACCGTCAAGCGGAAGGGATCATCGAAGAGTCAGGGATTCCCCTTACCCACGTCAGACCCAGTGTGTTCATGCAGAACTTTGTGAATCTCTCTGGACCTACAATCAAGGCTCAAAGTGCCATCTACTCGTCCGCGGGAGAGGCCAAAGTTGGCTATGTGGATGCCCGGGATATCGCCGCGGTAGCGGCGGAGGCCTTGACGGGTGATGGACATGAGGGGAAGATCTACACGACGACGGGTCCCGAGGCGCTCTCGTACGACCAGGTGGCAGAGGTCCTTTCCGAAGCGCTGGGCAGGAGAATCAGCCATGTACACATGTCGGAGGAAGACGAACGAAAGGGAATGGAAGAAAGGAGTGCTCCGGATTGGATAATCCAGACATACGTCGAGGGCGGCAGAATTCTTAGAGAAGGGCGTCTCTCAGCTGTCCTTCCTACGGTAGAAGAAGTCACCGGGAAGAAACCCAGGTCCTTCGAGCAGTTCGCTAGAGACTACGCAGAAGCCTTCGGGTAGCTGCCATTCTCTCCCATCTATCTCCTCGCCTTCGACATGCGCCGAAGGGACCCTCCCTGCAGCGAATAGGTTTTATGGTGACCGCTCATGCCCCGCATAACCGCGTAATAAGAGAGTCGACTGGCCGACTGGATGGTCCATGCAGCTGAAACAGATTGACTTCGTCAATCCATTGCACGGGGAAGGCTATAGCAAGTATGGCGTGTACTGCCAGCCCTACGGTGGGGAGATCATTCGTCAACTCGTCCGCCGGATCGATCCCTCCATTCGATTCCGTATCCTCGACGAAACCCGAGGGGACCAGATCGACTTCGAGGGCGACGTGATGTTCGGGACGGCGTACACGTACCCCGTCAAGCGGCTCTATCGGATCGCCCAGGGATATCGAAGTCGAGGGAAGCCCGTCGTCCTGGGCGGGATCCACGTCAGTATGATCGCAGGCTATCCGGAGCTCTGGCAGGAGGAGTACAAGAACGCCGACGCGGTCGTGCTCGGGGAAGGGGAGAGTGTCGTCCCTGAGCTCATCGGAGACTTGAAGGCAGGCCGACTGAAGCCGGTGTACAAGGGCCATCCTGTGGATTCGGACTTCCCGGTCTTGTGCGAAGAACCGATGCGACCAGGCTGGCAATTCCCCGTCCAGTTCCTCCGCGGGTGTCCTTGGGGATGCGAATTCTGCAGCGTTCCAGGCATGTTCGGGAACCGATATCGGCAGCGCCCCCTCGATTACATTCTCCAAGAAGTCGAGCATTTCCACGAAGTCCGGGGTCCGACGAACACTATGGTCTCCCTGGACGACGATCTGAACGATCCGAAGACCGTCTATCCCGTCCTGGAAGCGATTCGGGAAAACTTTGGCGAAGTTCGAGGAGGCTGGACCAGCGCAACCGATATGAACCTAGTGGTGAATTTCAAGGGCAGGATCAATCACAAGTTTCTCCAGCTGGCCAGCGACACGAACTGCTACTCCCTGTACTTCGGTTTCGAGAACGCCAGCCCTCGTGTCCTAAAAGAGGAAATGGGAGTCAAAAAGAACACCCCCAAGTACTACCCGAAGCTGGCGAAGGCTTGTCATGACTACGGCATCATGGCCTGGGGCTCCACGATCCTGTCGCCGCAGAGCGTGACCTGGAAGGACGTCGAGTTCATGGTGGACTGGTATAACGCGGCCGAGATTGACGTGATGGGCTGGAGCATTCTGACCCCCCTGCCCGGCACGCCTCTGTTCGACAAGATGTATCGCGAAGGCATCGTCTACGCAGGGGACGACAAGAGCAACGGGACGAAGGTGGAGTGGTTGGACCTTGATTGGAGCAAGTACGACGTGCTCCACACCGTCTGGGGGGCGGAAGGAGCTCCGCACGGACCCGAGGAGATTGAGGAGATGCGGGAATGGGCGATGAACAACTACGAGACGGGGCTCACTAAGAGCGCCCTACTCGCAGCGTACAACCTAATCCGGGGGAGGACCCGAGGGGCTGTGAGGCACGCGATCCGTGCCTTCATGGGCCTGAAGCATCGAGGGGTCCTCCCTGAGAACCTTGTCGAGAGGGCGTTCTTCGGGAAGAGAGTCAGCCAAGAGATGAGACTCAGCGCCGAGATGACCTAGGGGAAGACGGCGTGCGGTTCTCCTGACCATCGTAGAGATTCGGAACTCCCTCCATCGCTAGTGTTTCGCTGAGTTAGACATACGCAGGGCGAAGGGCTCGCTTGGTCCTACACCGACAGTCTCGCGGGCGTGACCCCAGTTTACAGCGATTTCCAAGTATCCGTCGCTTGAGACTGTGAGGAGTGCCTTCCCCGGTTCGTGGGACGCGTAGTTCTTCACGAAGGGGACTTGGTAGGTCCCGCTCGCCTCGAGGACGTACTGTCCCCCAATAGACAACCACGACGGCAGGGCTTCGCGCGGGACGTTGGTGATCAGGTTCCCGAATCGGTCTTCAAACAGGACTTCTCCTCGGATTGCGTCCCCTGTCACCTCGTACTGCCCGAAGTCCAGCTGCGCCGGAGTTCGGATACGCTTCCCCATCTCCGACGGCTGAACCCCTAGGCTTAGGTGAGCGGCAGCGGGCGCAAACACGTCTCGACCATGGAACGTCTCGGACACCTTCGGGAGGCGGTACGCCTCGTTGGAGATCTCGTATGCAGTAAACTCACCGAGAGTCGCGGCTGCCGGAAGGAGGAGCCCGTTGTCAGGACCGACTAGTGTCCCCTTCTCACCCTCAATGACGAGAGGCTTTCGGGGTCCTCCAACGCCGGGATCGACGACGGCGAGGTGGATACCGGGGGGGAAGTACGGGATCACAGCTGCGAGAACAAAAGCCCCTTCCCGCACGTTCTGGGGCGGAATTGCATGGTCCACGTCCACAAGTCGGGCCTCTGGGTTTATGGAGAGAATCACCCCCTTCATCGCGGCCACGTACTTGCCTGCACCGAAATCGGAGAGGAGGGTGATGAGGGACATCGGCTTAGCTCAACCGGGCCACGGTCACACGCTTGGAGGCGAAGAAAGCGTCCTGGAGCCCTTTGCCTTCCTCGCTCCCCTTCGCAACCCGGATGATGCCGTCCCGTCCTACAGTTCCCTGGAAGAGGGGCTCCCCGGCGACCCGCACCTCGACGTGTTGGCCGGAGAAGTCCCCTCCGGCTCGGACGATCACGTTCCGGCGCTCCATATCGACTTTTGCCGGCTGCCCTCGAGATTGGGGCGTGGCCCTCCGGGTTCGGGCCTTCAGCGGCTGGATGTTAAGCTTGATTCCGACGATCCGTTCAATCTCCGAGATCCTCCGCCCCTCCCGTCCGATGACGGCCGCGATTTCCTTCTCGGGGAGGTACACGGTGGCGGCGCTCGCTCCCTCCAGCGTGACGTGGACGGGCCCGTTGACGAATCGACCCAGCTCGTACGCTACCTGCCGCTCGGCGAGGCTCTTCAACGGGCTGCTCTCCTCCCCCTCCTCGATAGGCATCACCACGACCTGCTCGCCGTAGGTGTAGATCTCGAACTCGGTGCGTCCCGATTCGAAGTCCACAACCTCGATTACGGGGCGAGCCAGGTCGGCCTCCACCATGCCGTGGGGGACCCTCACCGTGAAGCGGAGGTTGTAGAACCGCCGAATTGCCCCGTCCTCAACGAAGAGCACGGTGTCGACGATCTGCGGGATCATCCCGAGCTCCACCCGCCCGATGAGACGCTGGATCGCGTCGATCCCCCGTGTTGCATGGACGACACCCACGAGGCCGACTCCGGCGAGCCGCATGTCCGCATAGACCTGGAAGTCCCCCGTCTTCCGGAGCTCGTCGTAGATCGTGTAGTCCGGTCGAACGAGGAGGAGGAGGTCGGCGGTCCGACTCATGTCGCCCTCGAGGGCCGTGTACTGGGTGATGTCGTCGATGACCTGGAGGTCCCGGGGTTTCTCCATCGTCTTTACGATCCAACCGATCTCGTGAAGGTACTCGGCCACCGCCTGGGCCAACGTGGTTTTCCCCGCACCCGGGGGTCCAGCGATCAGCACACCTCGGTACCGATCCCGGAGGCGCTCCTGAATAATCTCGGCGAATTTGTACTCCTTCAGACCCACGTGGGCGACGGGACGTACGGCGGTAATCTCCAGGCCATCCGAGAACGGAGGCCACGCCATCGCTACGCGGATGTCGTCGAGTTGCACGACGGTCGCCCCGCCTTCGTCCATCTCCACGAACCCCTTCGGATGCTGTTTGGCTTCCGCGAGGATCTCGCGGGCCATGCGTTTGACCTGTTGTTCTCCCAGTTTCTGTTTGCCCACGGTCTTCAGGACCATCTGTCCGGGCTTCCCCGCCTTCACGCGGGGCACTGTGCCTACTTTGAGGTGGACCGACATCACGTCCGGCTCGAAGTACTTGAGTAGGCCGGGCTTTGGCCGTCTCCCCTTGGTCTTCGGGCGCAAGTACTCGACTGGGATGCGCTTGGCCTCGGCGACGCGGGCCTGGATCCAATCACTCGTGATGAGGGTCGCGTCCTCCTCCTCGGCGACGGCCCGGATCGCTGCATCGATCGCCCCGCCGCCAGCGAGCTTGATATCCTCCAGCGTGGGTCGACTCCCGACATATCGCAACGTGATCGTGCCGTCATTCGCGAGTTGGGCCAGTTCCCCGAGCTCCTCCAAGCCCTTATAGCCCGTCTCCTGCCCCCGGTCGGCCTGGGCCTCCAACTCCGCCACGACGGCCTCGGGGACAATGACCTCCGCCGATCCCTTCTGTTTTCGACGAACGATGTTCGTGATGCGTCCGTCCACGACGACGCTCGTGTCGGGAACAATCTTCATGTTGAAGTCTCGGCGCGCCCATTCCCCGGACGGGTTAAAGAGTTTGAGCAACCCTTCGCAATCCCTTCGCAGGGGGACCGCTAGCGCGTTCCTCGCGCCTGCTCCCGTCGCGCCCTCTCGACAACGGGTGCGATGAAGGCCGTCTTCGCCTCTGTGTACGCCTCCCGATCGGTTCCGTATTCACGAGCCAGGCGCCGCTTCAGGCCCTCGTATTCCCGGGCGGTCTCGTCATGGGTCCGGAGGTAGTCCCGGAAGAGGAGATGTCGCTGCCAGAAGTCGGACGCGGTCTCGACCATGTGGAGATGGTGGGTTCTCCCCTCCGGTGGGCCCTTGCGAAAGTACCTGCGTTCCGGCATCTCCCGTTCGTGCTCGGGCACGTACGTGTACCCGATCGAGGCCAGGGGCTTGACGCAGAACTCAGCCACTGAGAGGTCCCGCACCCCCGGCATAATGTCCAGGATGGGCTTGGAGGCAAGACTGGGGACCGCGGTGCTGCCGATGTGCTCGAGGGCCTCCAGGTGCGATCCGATCTGTTCTCGGATCAGCGCGGCTTCGGCCTCGAACCGGCCGGGCCAGTCGGGATTGTAGGGCACGATGACCACAGGTGGCTTGTCCATGGACGCCTGCAACAAGGAACGGTCGTCTCTTAGCGTTTCGGGGATGGGCGTACCCGAATCCTGATGAACGTCGGAAGCCTGCCTCACAAGGACGATGGCCTCGCAGTCGTTCGAGGAATTGAGCTGGATATCCAACCTCATGAAGTCGTTCCCGCATCCGTGGTACATCGCCGGCGGTTGGGCCATCGACCTCCATGCGGGGCGGGTCACCCGTCGTCACCACGATGCAGAGATCGCCATCCTGCGCCGGGACCAGGCGGCGCTCCGGTCCCATCTGCCTGGTTGGGCTTTCAGGTATGCCACCCCCGGGGAGTCCGAGAGTCTCCGGCCCTGGGAGGAAGAGACCCGGCTCGATCTTCCCGTTCATGAAATTCATGCATTTGGCTCCGGAGATTCGGAGCTGGAGATCCTTCTTAACGAATCGACAGGCGGTGTGTGGCGCTTTCGCCGCATGATGGAGGTCGCTCGTCCGCTTTCGAGGATGGGACACAAGTCCCCTCTTGGCCCTCCCTATCTGGCCCCCGAAATCGTGCTCCTGTACAAAGCGAAAGAGCCCCGAGCAATTGATGAGGAGGACTTCCGGGTCGCGCGTCCCCTGCTGGCCGACGAGCCGGCCGAGTGGTTGCGTATCTCGGTCGAGGCGTGCTATCCCGATCACCCTTGGCTCGCCAGCTTCGATGAGCACGTTCAATGAAGATAGGGTCGGCCCAGATCCGATCTATCGTGAGCGGCCGAATGCTAATGGTGTGGGAGCCCATTCAGGGCCGCCGGTGATGAGAATGGGGTCGGTGACCCCCTGGGCGTGAACGACCCTATGAGTACTGAGGCTTCTCTGGCTACTGGCTCAAGACTCGATCCCTGGCGGGATGTCGAGGTCACGTTCAGAATGCCTTACGCCTCTCCCCGCCCGGTGAGGTCGATGAGGACGGAGATCTGGTCCGTCCGGGTGATACGCACATCCTGGACGCGGTAATCTTCCTCGAACTCCTCGTCGAGGGCCTCCTGGATAACCTCTCTGATGTCGCTTAGCTCCGTTTCTACCTCAACAAGCCGTTCTTTCAGCGCCACTACGCGTCACCCCGAGTCAATCTCTCCACGCCATTCAACCTGCGGGAAATTGAACCCCGCAGGATACGCAATAGCCGGCCCCGGAGGGATTCGGGGTTCCGCAATGGGGGCAATACTTGCCCTGAGGTTGCGGAGACTGTGCTGTCTGAATCGTCCGATTGAGCACCATCGCCTGTCTGGCGAGAACCTCCCTCTCCAGGTCGCTCTTAGCGACAAGTCCATAGATGAAGAGTCCGAATCCGCTGATTCCTGCGATCCATGCCAGCAAATAAAGCCCAAACCCAGCAAGGGGCTCTACGAAGAGGGCACCAATGCTGATGAACCAAAGGAAGGGAGCCACGAGCACCATCAGGACAAGTCCGCCAGCGATGGATCCCCCTCGCGCCGTACCCTCTTCCCCCGGCACGAGGAATCGAAGGCATCGTGATAAACCTTCTCACATGTCTCGCCCGAACCCTTCCACATGCTCACAACGCACATCCAGCCCGGGTACGGGACACAGTCGACTTTCGTGCCATCTTTAGAGTACTGAGTCTTATCTTCTCGTCATGACTCTCAGTTGCCACGGGGTTCACACGGCCTTCGCGGGCAGTATCTGAGCGCGCTTCGGTCCGTCTGGATGGAAGAGGGCAGGCACGTACAACTAGTGGAAGTGAGGTGCGGAATGCTGAGCCCCACTCATGCGCGCTCTCATGTCCGTCGAGATTGAAGCGCCGCCCGAAAAGGTCTGGCCATACCTAGTGGAGCCGGTTAAGACGATGCAATGGCACACTCTCAAGAAGTTTGAATACACGAGCGAGAAGCCGGGACCGGGCTCGACGTTCTACTGGGAGGAGGAGGTTCGCGGCAAGGTCTACGCGACGCATTTCAGGACGACCGAATGGCTGGAAAATCGGGTCTTCGCCTACGAAATGACCTCCGCGGACTATTTCAAGAGCTGCACGGAACGATGGGAACTCGGAGTGACCCCCACCGGCTGCCGTTTCTCCTGGGATCATCATGCCCACGCGGGCGAAATGGTGATGTTCCTCCATGACGTCATCGAGTTCCCCTACGGCCCCTTCGGAAAGGTTGTGAGTTGGTTTCTGGAATGGATGGCCAGGACGTTGAGCCAGGAGATCCTGGAGAACCTGAAGCGGCTGGCCGAGGCCTAACTCTCAATCCGGGTCGGGGGCGCTCCGGCCAAGCGTCGAGACGTTTCACAGGTGGCTTATGTGCCCTCCTGTTCCCTTCGTTATGGAGCCTGAGGACTTCATGCGCATGTATGGCTTCCTGGCTGACTCCAGGGAACGATTTCTGGGCAAGTTCGGTGAGATGGGCTGGGATGCAATCGTCACCGATCGGGGTGGCACTTGGGGGTCCATGCTCGGAATCTTCCTCCATGCTTTGGATGTCGAAGAGTCGTGGTTACACCGCGAGAAAAAGCCCTGGCCAGAACCAAGTCAGGCCCTCGAAGCGTACATAATCCGGGAAGAGGAGGGCGGTTGGGAAATTGATCCGTTGGCCTTCAAGGACCTTGAGGCCGTCCAGGCTTATCATCAGGGTGTGATGGCAAAGACCCGCGACCTTCTGGAGCATCTTACGTCCGATACGCTCAGAGAGGATTATGTCTTGGAATGGACAGACGGCAGACGAAAGGCTTCAATGGCAAACATTCTGATGCACGCTTTCGTCGACGAACTCGCCCACCTCGGAGAGCTGGACTGCCTCACCTGGCAGCTCGACATTGACCCAGATTGGCTGAGCTGGTTGGACCTACATGATCGGGCGGTGAAGTAGAGCCCCATCCGAGAAACCGGTCTTAGAACACTGTGGGATCCCCTAGTCCGCGGTCCGCTTCTTCTGCTATAGAGAAGCCTTATCCGATAGTCTCTACTGGAACGCCTATGGGTCAAGAGGGGAATATCCAGGTCTTCAACGAGTGGATCACCGCACACCGTGCTCACGATCTTGACAGACTTGTGTCGCACCTGACCGACGACATCAGAATCCAGAGCTCGGCAGGGAGTTCGATGCCTCCGGCAAACGGGAAAGAGGAGGCCCGCGTTCACTGGGCTACTATCTTTGAAACGTTTCCCGATATGAGGATGGAGGAAGTGGACCTCACGCCCGGCGAGGATCGGCTGTTTGCCGAGATCTCACACGGTGGGACGATGAAGGGCAAGATGGGGGACTGGGAGCCCACAGGGAAGGAGTATCGCACGCAGGGCGCGTTTCGCATCGACTTTCGGGAGGGAAAGATCAGCTCTATTCTGTCTTACTGGGACACGGCTTCCATGCTGAGGCAGCTCGGCCTCATCCCTGGACCGGACTAACGGCCCTACGGGTAAGCGCGGCACCGCTAAGCTTCCGCCTCTGCCGCCGCCGACGGACTCCTCACGAGTTTGGTAGCGGACCGGATCATGAAGTCGAGGAACTTCTCCCACTCCATCTCATCGTCGATCCACCGGAAGAACCCAATTCGATGGGCACCAATGGTCTGCATGAACTGATCCTCGGCCACCCCTTCCTGCTTCAGCTTCTTCCCCCATCCGCCTTTCCAGAGGTATCGGGGCAGCTTGTTCCCGTACCAATAGCTGATCGGATCGGCCGTCGCGTGGCTTCCCTCTTCTCGGAACTCCGGATACTTCGAGACCAGCTCCAGGACCTCGCCCTTCAGCTGGAGGGGCTCAGGCAACCGTTCGAATTCCATCGGAAGGTCTTCCTAAGTAGGGGACCTGGTAGGTTTACCCCTTTGGGCGCGCGCCAACGGCCCCTCCCGACAAGAAGTCGATGAAGGCATGCAGAGGCAACCCTTCGTCCCATCGAAGGATGTGGTTGCCCTCCTTGCTCTTGTCCGCCGGCGGGATCCGGCGTTGAAACTTCCGGAGGTGACCTGAGACCTTGGCGCCATCCAATCTGAATAGGCGCCAGCTGTCGCCACGCACGTTCTTCCTACGGTACGCGTACAAGGGCAACAGCTCCGAGCGCGCGCACTCCTCAAGGAGGTCCTCCGCCTGCTCGATGGTTCGACGGGTGTTGCTTAGCCAGAGCGTCCGCCCCTTTGAGGATTTGACCTCGATCGGGAACGAGACGTCTCCTCGAAGGGCCACGAGGTCCACGCCGAGGGACCCGGCCGCCCGGACGACCGTGAAGGGTCGGTCTACGATCCTCCAATACGCTTCCTGCTCCTGGGGAGGACAGGAGCGGGTCACCCGCTCGAGGACCCCTTCATCGCCGTGGAGCACGCCCTTGAGCTCACGCTCAAAGGTCCCTCCTGACATGGGCGTGGCAGGGGAGGGCCGGGTATATATACGAATAGGAGGGAGGGGCGAAAGTGGGAGGCGTTTATAGCACGCGTGTCGTCTCCTTACCAGGCATGGTCGACTTTGTCTGCCCCTTTTGCGACTGGGAGGGCACCGATCCTGTGACTGACGCGCACATGAACGCGTTCTGTCCAAAGTGCGGGCGACCTGTCCAGTTCAAGGCGTTCTACAAGAAGCCGCCGAGCGGCTCACCCTAGGTCTTGAGCAGCTTCCGGGCCCCTTCGAGGTCATCGACCGTCAGCGCGATTTCGGTCCTCCCGTCCCTGGAGCCAAGGATGTAGAGCGAACTGACGTGGACGTTCGCGCGACCGAGGCGTCGGGCGACCTTCGCTAATTCCCCAGGGCGATCGAGAAGCTTGGACACGAGGATTTCGTTCTCCTCGTAGCCGAGGCCCGCCATGTCGAGGGCCTTCCGGGTCGTGTTGACGTCGTTGGTGACGATCCGGTAGAACGGCTGCGAGCCTTCCTCTTCGCTGGTGATCGCGCGGATGTTCACGGCCTTCGTGGCCAGGGCTTCCGTCACGCGGGCGAGTTCTCCGCCTCCCTTCCCCACATAGACTTTGAACTCGATCACCGGGTTCCCCCCGCGGCGAACCATCGCAGGGAGCGGATTAAACCTTTTCCCGGCGCCTCAGGGGACGAGCCGACTCCGATCTCGGGGAAAAAGGATCGCCTCCCGCACGTTGCCCAGTCCCGCGACCTTCCAGACGAACCGATCGAGCCCGAAACCCCATCCCCCGTGAGGGGGCATCCCGTATCGGAAGGCGTTGAGATAGAACGCGAAGTCCTCGGGATCCAATCCCTGTCTCTCCATCCGGGTCTCGATGCGGTCGGTGCGGTACTCGCGCTGTCCGCCCGACGCCATCTCGTCGCCCCCATATTCCAGGTCGAACGAGTGCGAGAACTCGGGATCGTCGTCCTTCACCATGATGTAGAAGGGCTTGATGGCGGACGGATACTCGATGACGTAGAACAGGTCGTGCCCCTCCCGCGCCATGGCCTGGCCGAGGGCCTTCTCCGCCTCCGTATCCAGGTCCTCGCCATCGGGGACCTGGACGCCCTCTTCGGACAGGATTTCGCGTGCCGCCTCGTAGGTGATTCGGGGGACCGGGATCTTGGGCAGCGCGAGGTCCACTCCCAGGAGTTCCAGCTCCGCCGCGGCCTGGTCGCGCAACGACGCCAATGCGTGGGTCACGGCCCCCTCCAGAACCTGGAGAACCTCCTCTTGGGACCGAATGAACGCCATCTCGGCGTCGAATGAGAGGAACTCCGCGATATGTCGGACCGTATCGGATAGCTCCGCCCGAAAGGCGGGCGCGAGCTCGTACACCCGGTCGAGACCCGTCGCCATGAGGATCTGCTTGTACAACTGGGGGCTCTGGGCCAGGTACGCGGGCTTCTCAAAATAGTCAACCCGAAACAGGGTGGCCCCGCCCTCCGCCCCCGCGCTGATGACCTTGGGCGTGTGCGTCTCGATGAAGCCCTGGCCGGCCATGTACTCGCGCAAGGCCGCGCTCGCATGGGACTTGAGTCGGAAGACCGCCCGGACCTCTTCCTTGCGCAGGTCGAGGAACCGGTTGTCGAGTCGGGTGTCCATCTCGGCCCCGACTCTGTCGACGACGCCCAGGGGAAGCGGCTTTGTCGCCTCACTGAGGACCTCGAAGGCGGAGGGCAAGATCTCGAATCCGTGTCGTACCTTCTCGTTGGACTGAACCGTCCCGCGGACGGCGATGACGCTCTCCCGGCTCACGCCCGTGAGGGCCTGCACCTCCTCCGGCTGGTCCGACTTGACGGTGATCTGAAGCGTCCCCTCGCGCTGACGCAGAATGAGGAACGCGATGCCGCCCAGGTCCCGCACATCTTCCAGCCAGCCCGCGACGGCCACTTCCCCTCCGCCAACGCCCTCCTCGATCTCACTGAGACTTCGGAAGGGAGGCCAGTCCTCCAGCATGGAACCGGGCTTTCATCCCGGAGAGCTATAAAAGCGATACGTCATTGCCGCAGGGACCGAAGGAACGCGTCCTCCGGGGTCTCGTGATCCACTTCCATGTCGGAGGATTTGTAAGGAACGAACTCGACGTGGGGGTAGGCCACGGCGACGCGGGAGTCCGAGGCAAAGCTTTCAAGGATTCGCTTCACAATTTCTGTCCGGTAGTACCTACGCCGGTAGGACGGGCAGAAGTAGACGAGGTGCATGTCGACGGAGGAGTCCCCCAAGGTCCACGTCACGGTGGGCTCCTCCACCATGTACGTCGCCAGGTCGGCGAACTCGTACTTCCCTCGGACGACACCCCGGTTGTTGCGCATCAGATCCCCGACGACGGTCTCCGCCGCGTCCCGGATGTACCGCTCAGCCACCTTGTGGTCGCTCTCGTAGGTGACCGAGACGCTGATTTCGTCCCAAATGAATTCGGTGTCGCGGGTGTAGTTGAACACGTTCTGCTCGAGAACCTGGCTGTTGGGGATGGCCACGTATCGACCGGTGAAGGTGTCCCCCGCCATCCAGCCTCCAAACTCGCGGACGAGGGTCTTCATCAAGGTGATCTGGGTGACGTATCCTCGCACGTCGCTGAGCTCGATGCGATCCCCGAGTTTGTAGAGGCGGCGCGTCACGAGAACGCCCCACCCGAGGAGGTTGAGGAGCGGCTTCTGCATGACGAGAATGATTGCACCCAGAACCACGGCCACCTCAAAGGCATTGATCACGCCCACGCCAACGACGACCAGGAGGATGCCGATGAAGACGCCCCCCCAGACGAGGTAGCTCACGAGCTGGAAGAGGGCGTAGATGTCCGCTTCGTGGGCCATCCGCTCCGCGAACGCGATTCGGAAGACGGGCTTGATAAAGTCCAAGAGAAGCTTGGTCGCGACCACGATCAGGATGACGGTGATGATCTGCTGGTACTGACCCAGCGGGAGAATGGGTAGGGGAAGGGGCAGCTGGAAGAGCCCCATGGCGAGGATCAAGGCGATGGTGGCCGCAAAGCCCGCGATGATGAGAACGGAACGAAGTCTAGACTGGCCCGCCATCGAAAAAAACAGGGCGACGCCGTTCTCTTATACGTTCCCTACAAGTTATCAGAGGGGAGAAAAGGATGAAGACGGCGGGTTAGATGAAGTCCTCGAACTCTTTGACGAGCTCCGGGTGCTTCGCCTTGACGGCCTCGAGGATGGCGAGGACGGAGAGCCGTTCGACCCCTGCGTCTGCCAGGCTGTCCACGAGCTTGTCCAAGGTCTCGTCATTCAGCCGTGCCAATCGTTCCTTGGCCATCCAGTTCCGGTAGAGGCCGTTCTCCATCTTCGCGCGCCAGCCGACCTCGTACTTCATCAGCTGGTCCAAGGAGAAGTCCCCCGTCTGGGCCGCCTCCCCGAGCACCTCGCCTGCGATCCGGCCGGCGATGCAAGCGTTGGCGACTCCCCCTCCGGTGATCGGGTCAATCTGTCGCGCCGCGTCCCCCACGAGCACGATTCCCGGCGCCACCGTCTTCTCCAGGGGCGGGTTGGTGGAGACGCCCCCCGCCACCCAGTCCAGGGGCTTTCCGTCGCGGATCCGGGGGTCTTTCTCGATGTGCTTGTCCAGGTACGTCTTCGCATCGGCCTTCGCCTTGACGGTCTTCGCCATGACGCCAATCCCCACGTTCGCCGTCTCCTCCGCCTTAGGGAAGACCCAAAGATACCCCCCTGGGGCCACCTGGCTCCCGAGGTAGAACTCGCAGTAGAGGGGGTCCACCTCCACCCCCGTGAGCCGATACTGCAGGCAGCTCATGATGTCGCCCCCCTTGAGCATCGTGTTCAGGCCCGCCCACCGACCCACCTGGGACTCGAAGCCGTCCGCGGCGACGACGGTGCTCGCCTTGAGGTCAAACTTGTCGGCGAAATGCTCCACCTTCACCCCGTTGACCGTTCCGTTCTCGCGGGTCACGTCCGTCACGGTCGCCTTAACCATGATTTCTGCGCCCGCCTTGGCCGCTTCGAGGGCGAGGGTCTTGTCGAAGATGTCCCTCTCGATGACCATCCCGACTTCGCTGCCCGCATACTTGGAGCCGATGGTCAACCGGTACCCGCCGGGGGAGACGATGTGGGCCCCCTGGACCTCGTTGGTGAACCAGCGCTTGTCGATCGTGATGCCTGCGTCGTCGAGGTGGACCTTGGAGAGGCCCTCGCCGCAGCGGACGGGGGAACCGATGTCCTGGCGCTTCTCCAGAAGGAGGGTCC